>NZ_JBEZFT010000054.1:0-46994 GCF_040649595.1 Kribbella sp. NPDC048915
CGCGTCCCCGCACGGTGGGTTCACCCACGGTGTTGTGGGTTCCTGACCCGTGTGAAGGGTACGGAACCCACAACACGATGGGTGAACCCACCGTGTTGACTACGAAGTGGTGGGTGCACCACCTGCGATTTCCTGTTCACGCCCCCATCGGACAGGTCCGGACGGCCCGACCTGCGGCGAGTCGTGAGATTCGGCGGGGGCAGGCAACCACTTTCCACGACTCGACGAAGCCCGTGCGAGCCAAACGCCACGACTCGACGAGGGGCGGCAACGAACTGGAACGCGGCGCCGTCACGATCGAAGTACGCCGAGCCCAACGTGGCACGCCGTACCGCTCGCGGCGGAGCCCAATGCGACGCCGCCGATCGAAGTACGGGCGCCGACTCAACCAGCCACCCCGCCCAGTCACCCCGCCCAGCCACCCCGCCCAGTCACCCCGCCCAGCCGCCCGCCCAGCCACCCCACCCAGTCACCCCACCCAGTCACCCCACCCAGCCACCCCACCCAGCCACCCCACCCAGCCACCCGCCCACCCCCAGCCACCCGGCCACCGCAGTGACGTCGCCACGATCGTGGTCCACCCGCCCGCGGGGTGTGGTGGCGGGAGGTTACTTCGGGGTGACAAAGTTTCGTATCTTGTTGACAGGGTGGCGGTTACTGGTGTGGTTTCTTTTCCAACATCAACACCCGGCTGGGGAAGGTGGGGCTCCCATGAGGAAGCTGTTGGCGCTGCTGGCGGCGTTGTGTTTGCTGGCGGCGGTACCTGGTACGGCGTCGGCGGCCGATCCGGCGGCGAAGAAGGTGATCAAGATCGGGGTCACGCAGTCGGTGGACTCGATGAACCCGTTCCTCGCCGTCCGGCTGGTGACGGGGTCGATCCAGCGGCTGATCTACGGGTTCCTGACGGTGCCGGACTCGAAGACGCTGCAGCCGAGCCCGGATCTGGCCGAATCGTGGACGACGTCGCCGGACGGGCTGACCTGGACGTTCAAGATCCGGGAGGCGAAGTGGTCGGACGGGCAGCCGATCACCGCGGCGGACGCGGCCTGGACGTTCAACAAGATGATGACCGACGACGGCGCGAAGACCGGCAACGGACCGGCGGTGGAGAACTTCGAGAGCGTCACCGCGAACGGCCAGGAGCTGACCATCAAGCTCAAGGCTCCGCAGGCGTCGATGCTCGACAACCCGGTGCCGATCATGCCCAAGCACGTCTGGGAGAAGGTCCCGAACATCGCCGAGTACGACGCGGAGGTGTACCCGGCCGTCGGCAGCGGACCGTACGTCGCGGTGGAGCACAAGAAGGACCAGTTCGTCCGGCTGGAGGCGAACCCGGACTACTGGCGCGGCCGCCCGAAGGTGGACGAGCTGCAGGTGATCTTCTACGACAACCCCGCGGCCTCGATCGTCGGCCTGAAGAAGGGCGACATCGACCTGATCGGCCGGCTGAACCCGCCGGACTTCGAGTCGCTGAAGGGCGACGAGAACATCGTCCAGTGGAACACCCAGGGCCGGCGCGCGACGTACCTGCAGATCAATCACGGTGCGACCACCAGCGACAACAAGCCGATCGGTGACGGGCACCCGGCGCTGACGGACCCGAAGGTGCGGACCGCGCTGCACTACGCGATCGACAAGCAGAAGCTGGTCGACGAGGTCCAGGGCGGCCTGGCGAAACCGGCCGACGGCTCGATCGTGCCGCCGCTGTACAAGGACTTCTTCTGGGAGGCGAGCGGCGACCAGAAGATCTCGTTCGATCCTGCGAAGGCGAACCAGATCCTCGACGAGGCCGGTTACAAGAAGGGTGCCGACGGCATCCGGACGATGCCGGACGGGTCGCGGAAACTGCAGTTCCGGTTCAGCATCCACACCGACACCCCGATCGAGGACAAGCTGTCGGAGTACCTGACCGGCTGGTTGAAGGAGGTCGGTATCCAGCTGACCACCAAGCGGCTGGACTCGAGCAAGTTCACCGAGGAGACCGGTACGACGGCGCTCTTCGACATCGCGATCAGCGGCTGGTCGGTGAACCCGGACCCGGAGGAAGTCCTGGCGACGCACCTGTGCAGCCGGCGCCCGACCGCGTCCGGCCAGGGCGGTGGCACCGAGTCGTTCTACTGCGACCCGACGTACGAGAGCCTGTACAAGGAGCAGCAGAAGGAACTCGACCGCGGAAAGCGCGCGGAAATCATCAAGAAAATGGAGGAAAGGCTCTACACCGACGCTCCGGTCATCGCGCTCTACTACCCGAACGACCTGGAGGGGTACCGCAAGGACCGGATCGCCAGCATCACCCCGATTCCCGAGGACAAGGGCCTGCTGTACGGCGGTTCCGGCTACTGGCCGTTCTACACCGTCGAGGCCGTGACGAAGGACGGGGAAACCGCGGAAAGCGGTGGACTGGGTGGTGGCGCGATCACCGGGATCGCCGCGGTGGTCGTGGTCGCGCTGATCGGTGGGTTCCTCGTCCTGCGACGCCGTCAGGGCGCGGCCGACGAGCGCGAATGACGGTCGACACCACCGCAGCCGAAGCGCTCGAGGAGCGCCCGGCCCGCCACGGTCTGCCGCGTTACGCGGCGACCAAGGCGGGCGGGGCGCTGCTGAGCATCGCGATGGTGATCGTCGCGACGTTCTTCCTGTTCCGGCTGCTGCCGGGCGACCCGGTCCGGGCGCTGGCGCAGGGCCGGAACATGACGCCCGAGCAACTCGACCTGGAACGCGCCCGGCTCGGCCTGGACAAATCGCTTCCTGAGCAGTTCCTGCACTTCGTGTCGCAGACGCTGCGCTTCGATCTCGGCGTCTCGTACGAGTACAAGCGTCCGGTGCTGGACCTGATCGGCGAGCGGATCGGGTCGACGCTGCTGCTCACCGGGACGGCGCTCGTGATGGCCGTCAGCCTCGGTCTCTGGCAGGGCGCGCGGGCCGGGTGGAAGCCGGGCAGCCGGTTCGACAAGGTGTCGACCGCGATCTCGCTGGTGCTCTGGTCGGTGCCGACGTTCTGGCTCGGGTTGTTGCTGCTGATGGTGTTCGCAGCCGGAATCGGTCCGATTCCGGGGATTTTCCCGACCCGCGGCAGTTCGAGCGTGGACAAGCCGGACGGGTTCGCGGGCGTGCTCGACGTCGGTCAGCACATGGTTCTGCCGTGCCTGACGATGGTTGCTGTCGTGTACGCGCAGTACCTGCTGGTGATGCGGTCGTCGGTGATCGACGAGGTCGGCCAGGACTACATCACGACCGCGCGGGCGAAGGGTCTGCGGGACGACGACGTACGGCGGAAACACGCCGTACCGAACGCGCTGCTGCCGACCGTGACGCTGGTGTTCATGCGAATCGGGTTCGTCGTCGGAGGTGCCGTGACGGTCGAGGCGATCTTCAGCTGGCCAGGCCTCGGGCAGCTGTTCTACGAGGCGATCCGGGTACCGGACTTCACGCTGATGCAAGGCACGTTCCTGCTGATCACGGTGTCGGTGATCGTGATGAACACGCTGGCCGACGTGATCTACCACGTCCTCGATCCACGGGTGAGGTCGGCATGAGCAGCGTGGCCTGGGTCCGGCGGCGGAATGCCGTAGGAAACTTCTGGGCGGAATTCAGGAAACATCGAGCAGGTGTTTCCGGACTGGTCGTTCTCGCGGTCGCCGTCGTGCTGGCGCTGATCGCGCCGCTGTTCATCGACGCCGGCGTGACGAACGTGGTCAGCGGCACCGGCGCGAAGATGGCGCCGCCGAGCCTCGACCACCCGCTGGGCACCGACGAGTCCGGCCGGTCGGTGCTGCTGATGATCTGGTGGGGTTCGCGAACCTCGTTGCTGATCGGCTTCCTGGCGGCCCTGCTGAGCATGGTGATCGGTACTGTGCTCGGGATCGCGGCCGGGCACTTCCGCGGCTGGGCCGGTGCGGTGATCCTGCGGATCACCGACTGGTTCCTGGTGCTTCCGTCGCTGGTGACCGCGCTGGTGCTGGCGGCGATCCTGGGCGGTTCGACCGCGACGATCATCATCGCGATCGGCGTCACGTCGTGGCCGTCGACCGCGCGCCTGATCCGCGCGCAGACGCTGGCCGTCGAGGCACGCCCGTACATCGAAAGGTCGTTGGCGCTCGGCGCGGGCCACTGGCACATCACCACGCGGCACGTGCTGCCGAACGTGGCCCCGCTGCTGCTGGCCAGTACGACGCTGGAGGTGGCGAGCGCGATCGTCACCGAGTCGACGCTGGCGTTCCTCGGTGTCAGCGCGAACAAGACCTCGTGGGGCACGATGCTGCGTGGGTCGTACGACTGGGGTGCGGCGACCGCCGGTGCCTGGTGGTACATCCTGGTTCCCGGCCTGTGCATCGTGATCGTGGTGATGGCGTTCACCTTGTGTGGAAGGGCTTTGGAGACCGTGCTCAATCCCCGCCTGCGGACGCGTGCCCATGCTTGAGCTCGACGAGTTGTCCGTCCGCTACCGGATCGCCGGCGGCGAGGTGCCCGCCGTCCGCGGTGTCTCGCTGCACGTCCCGGCCGGCCAGGCCCTCGGACTGGCGGGGGAGTCGGGATCGGGGAAGTCGTCGGTCGCGCTGGCGTTGCTCCGGCTGCTGCCGCGGTCCGCGGTCGTCGACGGCAAGGTCCTGCTGGACGGCGAGGACGTGCTGACGATGAAGTGGGGCCGCCTGCGTGCGGTCCGGTGGTCGTCGGCGTCCATCGTTTTCCAGGGCGCGCAACACGGCCTGAACCCGGTTCAGCGGATCGGCGACCAGATCGCGGAGCCATTGCTCGTGCACCAGCTGGCCTCCACGGCGGACGCAGGAAAACGTGTTCGCGAACTGCTCAAACAGGTCGGTCTGCCGGCCTGGCGAGCGCGCAGCTACCCGCACGAGCTAAGTGGTGGCCA
Source organism: Kribbella sp. NPDC048915 (assembly GCF_040649595.1). Lineage (NCBI taxonomy): Bacteria > Bacillati > Actinomycetota > Actinomycetes > Propionibacteriales > Kribbellaceae > Kribbella > Kribbella sp. NPDC048915. The sequence continues at coordinate 4,871 of NZ_JBEZFT010000054.1, forward strand.
ACGGCAACGAGTGATGATTGCGATGGCGCTGGCCTGTGAACCGCAGCTGATCATCGCCGACGAACCGACGACCGCCCTCGACCTGATGGTCCAGGCGCAGGTGCTGACGCTGATCCGCCAGTTGATCGCGGACCACGGCATCTCGCTGCTGATGATCTCGCACGACCTGTCCGTCCTCGCCGACGTCTGCGACCGGCTGGCCGTGATGTACGCCGGGCGCCTGGTCGAGATCGGCCCGTCGTCAGGGCAGTTCCGGCATCCGTACAGCCAGGCGCTGGCCGCGGCGTTCCCGACCGTGGGTGACCCGGCGTCCCGGCTGGCGCCGCGCGGCCTGGCCGGCGACCCGCCCGATCCGCAGCAGTTGCCTGGCGGTTGTGCGTTCCATCCGCGCTGCCCGGTAGCGCTCGAGTCGTGCGCGACAACCGACGTACAGCTACGTCCCGCCGGTGCCGACCGGACCGCTGCCTGTGTCCTGGTAGGAGAGTGACTCTTGCTCGAGGCAAGTGATCTGCATGTCGAGTTCTCCGGTCGCGGCGGCCGCCGGGCGCGGGCCGTCGACGGCGTCAACCTGTCCGTCGGCGCCGGCGAGATCGTCGCGCTCGTGGGGGAGTCCGGCTGCGGCAAGACCACACTCGCCCGAACGCTCCTCGGCCTGGAACGTCCGACGTCCGGCGAGGTCACGTACGACGGCACGCCGCTGGAGTACTCGGGACGCGCGCTGAAGGCGTTCCGTCGTCAGGTCCAGTTGGTACTGCAGGATCCGATGGGGTCGCTGAATCCGCGGCACACCGTCTACGAGGCGGTCGCCGAAGGGCCGCGCATCCACAAGCTCGCCGACGAGGAAAACGTGGTCTCGTCGGCGCTGGCGCGTGCGGGGCTGCGGCCACCGGAGCGGTTCTTCCAGCGGTACCCGCACGAACTGTCCGGCGGGCAGCGTCAGCGCGTGGTCATCGCCGGCGCGCTCGCACTCGACCCGAAGGTGCTGATCGCCGACGAGCCGGTCGCGTCACTCGACGCCTCGGTGCGCGGCGAGATCCTCGCGCTCCTGCTCAGGCTGCGCGACGAACTCGGCCTGTCCGCGCTGGTGGTCACGCACGACCTCGGCCTGGCCTGGAACATCGCCGACCGGGTCGCCGTGATGTACCTCGGCCGGATCGTCGAGTCCGGCCGCACCGAGGACGTCCTGACGAATCCGCAGCACCCGTACACTCAGGCGCTGCTCTCGGTCCTGCCGGAGTCGCCGAACCGGATCGTCCTCACCGGTGAGCCGCCGGACCCGACCCGGGTCCCAGCGGGCTGCCGTTTCCACCCCCGCTGCCATGTGGTGGCCCAGGGCAACGGCAAGCCGGCCTGCAGCACGCAACCACTGCCGATTCTGAACGCAGGGACCGCCGTCCAGGTCGCGTGCCACCTGGTCACCGCCGATCAGACGGCGGTGTCACCCTCCGGCTCCTGATCGGCGTCCGCGAGCGACCACTTCAGCTGGAACTCGACCTCTTCTTCGGTCTCGCCCCGCTCGTGCTCCACGCTGATCCGGGCATGCCGCGGCACCGTGAACCGCTCACCCGCCACCTGCACCCGGAACGCCTTGCCCGACTCCAGCGCGTCGGCCAGCCGCCGCAACTTCGCCGCGAACTCGCCGACCGTGTAGTCCATTTCGACATCTCTCGTACCCATGCCGCATATCCAACCAGGCCGCAGGTTCTTCGAGCTATTGACAATAGTTAACAGATGCTAGAACTATTGCGGTATGGCGCAAGACCAGGTCGACCGCTTCTTCGAAGCCCTGGCCGATCCCACCCGGCGGCAGGTCGTGCAACTGCTCGGCGAGGGACCGCGGCGGGCCGGTCAGCTGGCGGCCGCGACCGGGGCCTCGTCGCCCGCGATGAGCAGGCACCTGCGGATTCTGCTGGAGGCCGGCCTGGTCGCCGACGAGCGCGTGCCGGACGACGCCCGGGTGCGCGTGTTCCGGCTCAACCCTGAGCCCGTCGTCGCCGTACAGGCCTGGCTCGACCAGGTCCAGGCCCACTGGCGGGACCAGCTGGCCTCGTTCAAGCAGCACGTCGAGCAGAGAGGGAAGTCCGATGACTGAACCGTCCGCGACGGCGTCTGTCGAGGTGTCCGTCGATCCCGCGACCGCGTTCGAGGTCTTCACCGCGGAGATCGACCACTGGTGGCTGCGTAATCCGATCAACTTCTTCGACTCCGGCCGGGTCACCGCGATGCGGATCGAGCCGGGGGTCGGCGGACGGGTGCTGGAGGTGTACGCCGACGACGTCCTCGAGTTGGCCACCATCACCGCGTGGGACCCCGGTGCGCGGCTGGGGTACCGCAGTTCGGTCGACGACACCGAGACCAGCGTCGACTTCGAGGCGGTGACGGGCGGGACGCGGGTGACTGTCGTACAGAAGCTGAAATCCCCTGACGGCAAGGCGTTCTACTTCTGGCCGCGCGTGATCCGTTGGCTGCCCGACTGGGTCGAGCGCCGGGCCGCCGCGTCCGGTCCGCCGCGGGAAATCGAGCGGCTCTCGATCGCCTTGTACTACGACGATCCGGCCGCCGCCGCGCGGTGGCTGCACGAGGTGTTCGCGATCGACTCCTGGGACACCTTCCCGGCCGAGGGCGAGTACCCTTCGTGGATCGAGCTGCACGTCGGACGGGTCGCCGTACTGCTGTTCAAGCGCACCGAAGCGCGCCCGACCGCGATCGACCACAACGTCTGGGTGTACGTCGACGACCTCGACGCGCACTTCGCCCACGCCCAGCAGGCCGGCGCGAAGATCCTCACCGAGATCCACTCGCACGGCTACCGCTGCTACGAAGCCGAAGACCTGGAAGGCCACCGCTGGACCTTCGCCCAAGCCCGCCCAACAATGCAGTGACCGGTCAACCGGTTCTTGCGACTGATGCAACGCCGGGGGATATCCGGCTCTCGTGACCGATCCGTGGGTGGGCCCCGGGTGACCAAGTCGGCGCCCGCGCTGGACGACCGCGCGCGTCCGTTCCCGCGCGGTGGGTTTACCCACGGTGTTGTGGGTTCCTGACCCGTGTGAAGGGTGCGGAACCCACAACACGATGGGTGAACCCACCGTGCGGCGGAAACCCGGAAACCCTCACTTCCACGCCGTACCACCGCGCCACGCCACGCCGCGCCACCACGACACGCCGTGCCACCAGCCACGCCGCACCACCACGCCACGGCCCAGGCGCAGGCCCAGGCACAGGCGCGACCACGGTTGCGGTGCCTCGGTGCGAGTCGACGACCACCAGGGCGACAACCCCACACACCTTGTGGTCAGAGGCGGCCGGCTTTCTTCAGGGCGAGGTAGGTGTCGGCCAGGGCGGGGGCTATCTGGGCGGGAGGTTCGTCGACGACGGTGACGCCGGCTCGGGTGAGGGTGGCGATGAGGCGTTCTCGGTCGAGGCGGGTGCGGGCGGCGGAGGCGGCGCCGTAGACGTCCAGCAGGTCGCCGCGGGTCGACTCCAGTTCGGTCAGCCGCGGGTCGGCGACCGAGGCGAGCAGTACGACGTGGCGGCGTAGGAGCGGGCCGATGACGGGCAGCAGCGACTCTTCGATGACGGCGGGGTCGAGGCCGGTGAGGAGCACGACCAGTGAGCGTTGACCCAGCCGCTCGAGCACCTGCGACACGACGATGCGGAAGTCGGTCTGGACGAGCTCTGCCTCCACGTTGGCCAGCGCGTTCACGAACGACGGCAGTACGTCCTCCGGTGCGGGACGCCGTACGTCGGCACGCACTGCGGAATCGCAGGCCAGCAACGAGACCCGGTCGCCCGCCCGCGTGGCCAGGGCGGCCAGCAGCAGCGCAGCGTCCATCGCGTGGTCTAGCCGCGGCGCATCGCCGACCCGGCCGGCGGACAACCGACCGGAGTCGATCACGATGACGACCTGCCGGTCCCGCTCCGGTCGCCATGTGCGCAGTACGACGTTCCCGCGCCGTGCGGTGGCACGCCAGTCGATGCTGCGTACGTCGTCACCAGGTACGTAGTCCCGCAACGAGTCGAACTCCGTACCCTGCCCGCGCACCAGCAACGCCGTACGACCGTCCAGCTCGCGCAGTCGGGCCAGCCGCGACGGCAGGTGCTTCCGGCTGTTGAACGGCGGCAGCGCCCGGACGGTCCACGGCACCTCGTGCGACCGCTGACGTCCAGCGAAGCGCAGCGGACCGATCGACCGGACCGTCACCCGCGCAGCCTTTCGGTCGCCGCGGCGCGTTGGGACCAGGTGTGTCGTCAGCCGCCGCCGCTCACCGGACGGCAGGTCCAGCTTGTGCGGCGGGTCCAGGACGCCGGCAGACGGCGGCCAGGCGTCGCGTAGCAGTCCGCGGACGCGCCGACCTGGATTGGTGATCAGCAGGTCCACAGTGGCCTGCTCACCGAGCCGTACGGCGTTGTCGCCCGACCGCTCGAACTGCAGTCGCCGTGGCGACCCTGCCAGCAGCATGTCCACGCCACACACCACCAGCACCGCCAGAACCACCAGACCGACACCTGTCCAGGACGGCATCACCAGAGCGACGAACACCACTCCAGCAGCAGCCAGGACGCCGGCTCGGCCAGTCAGAACCATCAGCGTGGCACCGGCACCGTCGCGAGCACGCTCTCCAGGACGGCGTCCGCGCTGACACCCTCCAGCTCGGCCTCAGGACGCACCTGCACCCGATGCCGAAGGCAAGGACGCGCCATCGCCTTCACGTCGTCCGGAATCACGTAGTCCCGGCCGGACAACCACGCCCACGCTCGCGACACCGCCAGCAACGCGGTGGCACCACGCGGCGAGACACCCAGCTGCAGCGACGGCGATTGCCGGGTAGCGCGGCACAGGTCCACGACATAGGCCAGTACGTCGTCCCGCACCGCAACCCGCCGTACTGCCTGTTGGCCGGCCGCCAAGTCTTCCGGACCAGCTACCGGACGCAGACCGGCAGCTGCCAGGTCACGCGGGTCGAAGCCCTGGGCGTGCCGGGCGAGGACGGCGATCTCGGCGTCGCGCGGCGGGATGTCGAGCGTCACCTTCAGCAGGAAACGGTCCAGCTGGGCCTCAGGCAGCGGGTAGGTGCCTTCGTACTCCACCGGGTTCTGCGTGGCGGCAACGACGAACGGTGCGGGCAGCCGGCGCGGCTCACCGTCCACGGTGACCTGCCGCTCCTCCATGGCCTCCAGCAACGCCGCCTGTGTCTTCGGCGGCGTCCGGTTGATCTCGTCCGCCAGCAGGATGTTCGTGAACACCGGACCAGGACGGAACTCGAACTCGGACGTCTTCGCGTCGTACACCAGTGACCCGGTGACGTCACCCGGCATCAGGTCCGGCGTGAACTGGACGCGCTTGGTGCCCAGCCGCAGGGCCATCGACAGTGCCCGCACCATCAGCGTCTTCGCCGTACCGGGCACGCCCTCCAGCAGCACGTGGCCGCGGCAGAGCAGAGCGAGCACCAGTGCGGTCACCGCGGTGTCCTGGCCGACCACCGCCTTGCCGATCTCGGTCCGCAGCGCCACCAGCGACTGTCTGGCCTGCTCCGCGGTGACCTCGGTAGTCGTCACGGGTGTCGTACCTCCTGCGTCAGTACGTCGAGTTCCTGGGACAAGGACATCAGAGCGGCGTCGGTGAGCGGCGGCTGGCCGTACAGCAGTTCGTACAGCATGGCCGGGTCCCTGCCGGTGCGCGCGGCGACAGTCGCGACGACGGCCGACGGATCGGCGCGGCGTGGGATGCCGTGCGCCTTGTGGAGCTGACCGAGCGCCGACTCGCGCAACGCGGAGGCCGCGCGGTCCCGCGCCCGTGAACGGCGGTACAGCCGCGCCCTCCCCTCGGTGGTCTCGGCCGCGTGCACGATCACCGGCAGCTGCTCCGCAACGACCGGACCGAGCCGCCGTCCACGCCAGATCGCCACGACCAGTACAGCGAACGCCAGCGCCCAGGCGATGTAGCGGACATCGGGCGGGATCAGCGGCGTACCGCTGTCGCCGGAGCTGGAGTAGTCGGACTCCCACTGCGGCAGGTACCAGACCAGGTCCCGATGTGTCCCCAGCAGATTGAGCGCCAGCGCCGCATTGCCGTCGTCGGCGAGCTCCTCGTTGGTGAACGTCAGCCGCGAGCCGATCACGTCGACCGTCCGTTCGCCGAGCTCCAGCCGGACCAGGATGTTGTTGAAGCCGTCGCCGTAGCAGGTGGTCGCGGCGTCGGGAGCGCTGTACGTCGGCCCGCCGACGGTGGCTGTGCCGGCCCGAACCGCAGCCGGCAGGTCACACCCCGGTTCGCGGCTGCGCCTCGGCAGCGAACTACCCGTCAGCCGCACCTCGGGCGCGAGGGCCTCGAGTGCGCGACCGGTCGGCCGGATCAGGACGATATGACTCCACCCCGCATCGGCGATCCGCCGCCAGTCGCTCACGTCCAGCGAGCCGCCTGGTGCGATCAGGAGCGTTTTGCCGGCGGCCGGCTCGACGACGTCCTCCAAGTCGTCCGTACCCGTCACGTCGACGTTGTGGTCTTTCAACAGGGCTGCCAGCGCCCGCGCGCCGTCCGCGTCGGTGGAGTCCGGGCTGAGGGGGCCTGACGTTCGCGCAGCCGTGGCGGCCAGCAGAACGAACGCAGCGAGCACGATCACAGCGGTGACGAGCAGGGGGATCCGCAACGCGCGCCAGCTGTCGCCGACACTCCGGCCGGTCGTCGACGTACTCATACCGCCACCCGTGCGGTGCGTGCGGCGTTGTCAGCTGCCACGACAGCGGCGTACCGCTCCGGCGTCCCCGGGCGGTTGCCGTAGACAACCTCTGTGAAGATCAGTGCGGCCGGCTGCAGCGGTTCACGCAGTACCGGTGCCGCACGCGACGCATCGGCTACGACCTCGTACGCCGTCCGTCCGGCCCGCTCGTCCAGTACGGTCCGCTCGGTCAGCTCCGCCACGCAGGCACGGAACCGGCTGCGGATCGCCGACGCGAAGTCACCGGACGCAGCCTCCTGTTCGGCCTGTGTGCGGTACTCGGCCGCACTACGCCGCCGTTCCGTGTCGAACACGGCCTGTTTCGGGGTTTTGCGCGTTGTCCGCAGTACGCCGGAGCGCCAGAGCACGATGATGACCACAAGCACGAGGAGGCCGATCAGCATCACCAAACCGGCACGTCCGTTGGGCGACGAACCGGTGAGGCTCTCCAGCAGATCACCGATCCACTGCAGCACCTGGCGGATCGCGCGCCCCAGGAACGAGCCAGAGTCCCGGTAGGCGGTCTTGGACAGCTCCTTGGCCGCCTCCTGGGCAGCCTGGTCCCGGTCAATGTCGACGGGTGGTTCCAGCGGGAGAAGGATCACGGGTGCTCTCCGAACCGCAGTGCGGGCCGCATCCACAGGTCGAGGCCTTCCCGCCGCACCCGCAGGTCGAGGTAGATCAGTGCCTGGACGGCGGACATGAACGCCAGGCTGGCGATCAGCGTCAGCACTGTCATCAGTGCAGCGGCCAGACCGAACACGATCACTACCGCCAGGGCTCCGGCGCTCTCGCTGGTGCCGGCCCATCCCTCGAGGGTGAAAACCAGCAGGGAGACGCCGAGTTGGAGCGCGTACCCGATGATGTTCACCACCACCCCGCCGAAGAGCAGGATCCCGAAGACCCGCCAGAACTTGCCGCGCACCAGCTGCCACGACCGCCGCAGCGCGCCCCAGACACCCACCCGGGCGGGGATGTACAACCCGATGTCCGGCGCGTGCCGGCCCTCCAGGAGGACGACGGTCCCGGCGAGCACCAGCCGGACGCCGAAGATCAGCACCAGCACGCCGCCGACGAACATCATTCCCAGCGCCGCGGCACCGGCCACGTCGGAGGAGATCGCCGCGTCGGCACCGGCGCCGATGCCGAACACCGCCAGCCCCCAGCCACCGATGAGCAGCATGAACGACAGCGACTGCACCAGGCCCACGGCGGCCAGTGCCGGCAGCGCGGGCCGCACCAGTCGCATCAGCTCGCGCGGCCCGGCCCTGTGCGCCAGCTGACTACGCACCGCGGCCAGCGCGATGATTCCGGCGAGCATGCTCGACACCACCGTGAACAGCACCACCTGGACGCCGTACGTGAGCAGCAGCGCCGCACCGGCCTGCCCGAACGGGTCGTCCGCTCCGAAAAAGCCGCCCAGTCCGCCTGGTACGGCGATCTCGGTCAGCACGGCCTGAACCGCGACCAGTGCGATCCCGGCGAGCACCGGGAGGCCCAGCATGATCGTCTTGTTGTCGGAGATCGTCCGGGCCGCGTTGTCGAGCAGATCGGCGGGCAACCACGGTCGCAGCGGTTCGGTCGCCACGTCGTCGTGCAGGCGCATACTGTGAGCAGAACTGCGATCAGAAGTGTGATCAGCCGGGTGATCAGAGCCGGAAGTACGCCCCAGGCCAGACCCTCCCACCGCGTACCTCCTCTCGCCGGTGAACCGCCGTACCGGACGTCACGTGAGTTGTGGTGAACCCCGGAAGTGCACCATGATCCCGGATGATCACAGCCCAACCCGGGGTCACACGGCGATCCGGCGTGTGCGCTACCAGGGGAATGGGACACTATCCGTAGTGCGTACGGCACGGCACCCCGCCGGGCGCACACCGATCGGTCCGAAGCGAACGGCAAGCCAACGACAACGGAGCACAAGGAGCTATGGGCGTGGCAGACGGTAACCGGACGATGCGGGGCCGCATCCTCATCGTCGACGACGACACCGCGTTGTCGGAGATGCTCAGCATCGTGCTGCGCAACGAGGGCTACGACACCTATCTGTGCGCGACCGGTGACAAGGCGGTACCGGCGTTCCGTGAGTTCAAGCCGGACCTGCTGCTGCTCGACCTGATGCTGCCGGGGATGGACGGGATCGACGTCTGCCGCGCGATCCGGGCCGAGTCCGGGGTGCCGATCGTCATGCTGACGGCCAAGAGCGACACCGTCGACGTGGTGCTCGGCCTGGAGTCGGGCGCCGACGACTACGTGGTCAAGCCGTTCAAGCCGAAGGAGCTGGTGGCCCGGATCCGGGCCCGGCTGCGCCGGATGGACGAGCCCGGACCGGAGTCGCTGACCATCGGTGACCTCACCATCGACGTCGCCGGCCACTCGGTGAAGCGGGCCGGCGAGACGATCCAGCTGACCCCGCTGGAGTTCGACCTGCTGGTCTGCCTCGCCTCGAAGCCCTGGCAGGTGTTCACCCGCGAGGTGCTGCTGGAGCAGGTCTGGGGCTACCGGCACGCGGCCGACACCCGGCTGGTGAACGTGCACGTCCAGCGGCTCCGCTCCAAGATCGAGAAGGACCCTGAGCACCCGGAGATCGTCGTGACGGTCCGGGGCGTCGGATACAAGGCGGGTGCGGACTGATCGAGTACGAGCGCGGCCAAGAGCCGCAGGTTGCCCCCGGCGATCAGATGGTCGGCACCGAGGTGCCTACCGAGCACCCCGATCACGCTGACCACGCTGATCACCGGGCCGACCGGTCGGCCGACAACCGGACCGATCAGCGCGCAGGGCAGCCGACGGCACCACCGGAGCAGGAGGTGGCCGAGTCCCGCGGGACGGAGCTGGAGCTGACCGCCGCCGCGGCGGACTGGTCTGCCCAGCCGCCGCTGTGGCGGACGCACCCGAAGCACTGGCCGGACTTCTGGCGGCGCTCGATCCAGGCCCGGATCGTCACCGGGACCCTGTTGATGTCCACGCTGGTTCTGCTGCTGGTCGGCTGGGTGATGATGAGCCAGGTCACGGACGGTGTCCTGGAGTCACGCCGTACCAGCGCCCAGGCCGAGGTGCGCGCCCAGATCCAGCAGCTGACCGTCAGCCTCGACGCGGCCAACGCCAACACCGTCAACCAGCAGCTGTCCGAGCTGGTCCTTGGTACGAACCGCCCGGGGCTGTACGACGTCCTGCTGGTGCCGACCGACCAGGCGGCGTCCAACGCAATCCGCTACACCGGTCTGGTCGACAGCGACTCGATCCCGCAGCCGCTGTCGTCCTCTGTAGTGAGCGACGGCACCAAGCTGTGGGACACCTACACGCTGATCAACTACCGCGACAGCCCCAGCGTGCCCGGGCTGGTGATCGGCTCCCAGCTCCGGATCGACTCCACCGGCGACCGGTACGCGATCTACTTCCTGTTCCCGCTCACGGCGCAGCAGGAGACGCTGGACGTCGTCCAGCGCGCGCTGGTGACCGCAGGTCTGTTGCTGATCGTTCTGCTCGGCGCGGTGGCCTGGCTGGTCACCCGGCAGGTCGTGACGCCGGTGCGGATGGCACGCCGGATTGCCGAGCGGCTGGCGGCCGGCAAGCTCGAGGAGCGGATGCAGGTCCGCGGCACCGACGACCTGGCCCGGCTGGCCGTGTCGTTCAACAAGATGGCGTCCAATCTGCAGCGGCAGATCCGCCGGCTGGAGGAGCTGTCCCGGCTGCAGCGCAGATTCGTGTCCGACGTCTCGCACGAGCTGCGGACACCGCTCACCACGGTCCGGATGGCTGCCGACCTGCTGCACGAGAGCCGCGACGACTTCGACCCGATCACCCGCCGCTCGGTCGAACTGCTGCAGAACGAGCTCAACCGGTTCGAGGAGCTGCTCGCCGACCTGCTGGAGATCAGCAGGTTCGACGCCGGGGCCGCCGCCCTGGACCTGGAGGACGTCGACCTGCGCGACATCGTCAACCGGGTGCTGGAGAGCCACGAGACCCTGCTGCACCGCAAGGGCTGCCCGGTCGAGCTGGACATGCCGGAGCCGTGCCGCGCCAAGGTGGACTCCCGCCGCATCGAGCGGATCCTGCGGAACCTGATCGGCAACGCGATCGAGCACAGCGAGGGCCTGCCGATCAAGATCAGCACGGCGTACGACGAGGGCGCCGCCGCGGTGGCCGTCCGCGACCACGGGATCGGCTTCCGTCCCGAGGAGGCGGAGATGGTGTTCAGCCGGTTCTGGCGGGCCGACCCGGCGCGGGCCCGGACCACTGGCGGCACCGGCCTCGGCCTGTCCATCGCGCTCGAGGACGCCCGCCTGCACGGCGGCCGCCTGGACGCCTGGGGCTCGCCCGGCGACGGTGCCTACTTCCGGCTGACGCTGCCGCGTCGTCCGGACGTCACGCTCACCGGTTCGCCGCTGCCGCCGCGCCCGCCGGACGCCACCCGGGTGGTCACCGACCTGGTCGACGTCGGCGCGCCGTACCAGAAGCTGAGCGGCGGTGACGAGCGATGAGGCGCAAGCTGATCGGGGCCGTGCTGGCTGTGCTAATGCTGGGCGGCTGCGCGACCGTGCCGACCAAGGGCGCCATCCGCAACGGCGAGCGCGAGGGGCAGGCGCCCGACCTGGGCGGTGTCGGCGTCGAAGCGAAGCCGCCGCGCGCGAACGTGAACGACCTGGCCATCGTCAGCGGCTTCCTGGAAGCCATGTCGGATTCCCAGGCGTACGACGTCGCGCGCCAGTACATGACGCCGGACGCCGCGGGGGAGTGGCGGCCGGACGCGCGGACCGTGGTGTACGACCAGAGTCCGGACTCACTGACCCGGAAGGGTGACGGGGTCCAGCTGACCGCCCGGAAGATCGCCACCATCGGCGCCCGTGGTGAGTGGATTCCCGCCGGGCCGAACGAGAAGGCCGACTTCTTCTTCCGGCTGAAGAAGATCGACGGGCAGTTCCGGGTGGACTCCGTGCCGCCGGGCGCGTACCTGGGGAGCAACCAGGTCGACCTCAAGCTCGCGCCGCGCGACCTCTACTTCTTCAACCAGACCAAGGAACTGCTGGTGCCGGACCAGGTCTGGCTGCCGCAGAACCTCCCCTCCGGCCAGGCCGCGACGCAGCTCGTCCAGGAGCTGCTGAAGGGCCCGACGAGCCGGCTCGGCAACGGCGTGGTGTCCATCGCGCCTCCTGGGACCGAGGTGCAGGTGTCGGTCCCGGTCGACCTCGGCGTGGCCACCGTCGCGCTGAACGACGCCGCCGGGTCCCTGCGTGACCAGGACCGGCGGCTGCTGGCCGCACAGATCGTCTGGACCCTCAACCAGCTGAACCTGCGGGCCAAGATCACCGTCGGCGGCGCGCCGCTGCTGCCCGACGAGCCCGAGATCCTGCCGTTCGGCACCTTCAGTGCGTACGACCCGCAGGTCCCGGCCGGCGCCGCGACCAAGCTGTACGGTCTGCTGAACCAGAAGCCGCACCGGATCCTCGGCCTGGACGGCGCCTCGGACATCAGCGCTCAACCGCTCGAGAACGGTCCCCTGGCGCAGCACCGGGCCAAGTGGTTCGCGGTCGGGCTCACCGGCGACACCGGTGCGATCGTCACCGCCGACGAGAGCGAGCTCATCTACGGCAAGCTGGATCCGGGCGAGAGCGACCCCGCCGCGGTGAAGATCCCGCTGGACGGGACCACATTGCCGCCGACCTTCGACGACGAGGGCAAGCTGTGGTTCCTCGACCAGGTCGACAGCGGCCGGCCGCGGCTGCGGGTCCGCACTCACGACGGATCGGTCGAAACCGTGGAGACCGACTTCAAGGGCGACACTCCGGTCGCGCTGCGGATGGCACCCGACGGCGTTCGCGCGCTGCTGGTGATGCAGGCGGCCGGCACGAAGCAGAACTACGTGCAGACCGCAACCATTCAGACCGCTGCGGACGGGAAGAAGAAGGTGCTCGCCGCCTTCCGCCCGCTGCGCCTGGCGCTGACCAACATCACCGACGCCGCCTGGAACAAGCAGGGCATCGTCGTGATCGGCGCTGCCCTCACCAACACCTCGGTGCGGCAGGCCTGGCTGGTCAGCCCGGACGGCTCCAGCCTGCAGTTGCTGCCCGGATCGTCGCTGGAGTTCGTCCCGCAGCGAGTCGCGTCGAACCCGAACAAGGACACGTTGCCCGTCATCCAGGACGACGCCGGCCGCATCCACTGGCTCAGCAAGGACCTCGCCTGGGTCTCCCCGGAGCCCGGCGACATCAACGGTGCGGTCACACCGACGTACCCGGGCTGAGCCGAACTGGAGCCGAGCCTCCGCCGAGTTGTCGAACCGAGCTTGTCCAATCGAGTTAGTCGAGCCGAGTTAGTCGAGCCGGGTTTGTCGAGCCGGGTTGTCCACAGGCACGAGGATGGCGAGTTGCCCGGAAGCGGTGATTCGCGGACCGTGGGGCGGTGCGCGGGTGGGACGGCTTCGTGGACCTGGTGCTGGGCGGGCGGTGTGCGGGATGCGCCCGGCCCGGGGTCACGCTGTGTGGTCGTTGCCGTCGGCTACTGACCGGTCCGACTCCGTTCCGTGCCTGGCCCGATCCGCCGCCACCCGGTCTGGCGCCGCCGACCGCTGCCGCGCCGTACGCCGGGGAACTCCGTAATCTGATCGTCGCGCACAAGGAACACGCGCGCTATGGCCTTGCCCGGCCGCTCGGTGGTCTACTCACTGATGCGGTCCGCGTCGCACTCGAAGGCCGGGGCGCAGCCTGGCTGTGTCCGGTGCCGTCGCTGCGGGCAACAGTCCGGCAGCGCGGCCACGACCCGCTGCGGCGGATCACCGACAGTGCGGTCAGATCCCTGCGCAGACAGGGAATTCACGTTCGGCGCGCCGACGCGCTGCAAGTCGTCGGGCGCCCCGACGATCAGGCCGGCCTGTCCGCGGAACGCCGTACGGCCAATCTGGAGGGGGCTTTCCGGTTGCGTTCGCGCTGGGCTGAAACGCTGAGCGGTCAACCGGTCTTGCTGGTCGACGACGTGATCACCACCGGTTCCACGCTCAGGGAAGCCTGTCGCGCCTTGGAATCCGGGGGAATCGAGGTGCTCGGCTGTGCGTTGCTGGCCGCCACCGCCCGGCGGCACCCGTCTGGTTCATGAGAACTTCCCTACCGGTTTTCGCCGAAGCCGACTAGCGTTGGGATATGACACCCGCTGGGGCCTGTCGGGCAGTGGAGTGGTGGAGGACCGGATCAGCCGGATTCCTCGCCACCGGATCCGACCGGTTCGACAGCGGGCGTTTTCGTTTCGGGCACCGTCATCTGGAGCACGGGGGTCCGAACACGTAAAGAAGTCGCCGATCGATGGAGGTTTCCGTGGACGTCGTTGTCAAGGGTCATCACTGCGAGGTCAGTGACCGCTTCCGGCAGTACGTCGAGGAAAAGCTCGAGCGAATCGAGAAGGTCGATCATCGGGTACTGCGGTGCGAGGTGGAAGTCAGCCGAGAGAAGAACCCGCGACAGCACGATCGGGCGATGCGCGTCGAGATCACCATGTACACCAAGGGTCCGGTGGTCCGCGCGGAGGCCTGCGGCGAGACCAAGCAGGCGGCGTTCGATGTGTGCCTGGACCGGCTCCGGTCCCAGGTGCGCAAGGCCGCCGACCGGCGCCGGGTCCACCGGGGTGAGCGCACACCCGAAGGACTGCGGCACCTGAACGCGAAACAGCCGGTTCCCGGCATCACAACCCAGGTGGAGGAACCAGTCGCCGACGACGAGGTGGCGACACAGAAGTACGGCTCTCTCACCGTGACCGGCGACGGACCGCTGGTGATGCGCGAGAAGACACACACCGCCAAGCCGATGACCCTGGACCAGGCGCTCTACGAGCTCGAACTGGTCGGGCACGACTTCTACCTGTTCGTCGACGCCGACGAGAACCAGCCCAGCGTCGTCTACCGCCGTCGCGGCTACGACTACGGCGTGATCCGGCTGACCGTCTAGACCCCGGGAGGAGCGCACGAGGGGCCGGGCTGTTCGCCCGGCCCCTCTGCTGTTGCTCTGTTTGCCGCTTGCTGCTGTGTTTGCGGGGTCAGCTGTCGATCTGTTGCTGCAGGTCGGTGGCGTACGCCGCAACCTCGGCGTACACACCCGGATTGCCGGCATCCGCGCAACCGACGCCCCACGAGACCACGCCGAACAGCCGGCCGTTCAGGACCAGCGGGCCGCCGGAGTCGCCCTGGCAGGAGTCCTTGCCACCCTCCTCGTAGCCGGCGCAGATCTCACCGTCGGCGGTGTAGCCCTCGTTCGCGTACGCCTGCTCGCAGTACGCGTCGCCCAGCACCGGGACGTCGACCTTCTGGAACGTGTTCGCCGGTCCGGTGCCCTCGGTCGCGCCCCAGCCGTACACGGTCGACGCCGCGCCCTCCGCGTCGGCAGCCTTGTCCGTCTCCAACTCCAGCGTGGCCACACCGTCGAACGGCGTGGTCAGCGTCATCACCGCGACGTCGTGACCGGGCGACTTGCCGTAATCCGGGTCCACCCAGATGTCGCTGATCCCCGACTCCTGACCGGTCGACGTGTCGCTCAAGACGTCCCGGCCCTGGATCGCGGTGTACGTCGAGGCCGCCTCCTGCGCGCAGTGCGCGGCGGTGACGATCTTGTTCGCCTTCACCAGCGTCGCGCCGCACCACTCACCGGTGGGATCGGGCGAACCGCTGTTCGACAGCTGGATGGCCCACGGCGTGTCGGCGGTGTGGGCGATATCGCCGCCGACGATCCGGGTCTTCGGTACTTCCGGCGACTGCGCGGCCGACGCGGAGCCGCCGACGGCCACCGCACCGAGGGACGCCGCGGCCAGTACGCCGGCCGCGAGGGCAGCGCGAACCGCCTGCTTCTTTCCTGTCATGCCTCACTCCAGGGTGATAGGGGCCGCACGGGCGGACGGCCTCCCGCCACCATCTCCCGCACACCCTCCGTAGCACACCTCCCACTTTCGGTAACTCCAAAGTTATGCCCAGCCACCCCGCTCTCCTTCTTTGTGCACCAGATCCGTACTTTTGGGGCCGGAAAATACGGATCTGGTGCACAAAGAGGCCAGATGCGGCCTGAGGGCGCGGGAAGTGTCGGTGGCGGGCGGGAGAATGCGGTTCGTGACTACTCAGGTGTTGTCGACGGCTCAGGCTCGGCGGGTGGCGCTGGCGGCGCAGGGGTTCATGGATCCGCGGCCCAAGGGGGTTCCGGACGCGCGGGCGCTGAGTCGGGTGCTCGGGCGGATCGGGTTGATCCAGATCGACTCGGTGAACGTGTTGAGCCGGGCGCAGTACCTGCCGTTGTACTCGCGGCTGGGTCCGTACCCACGGCACGTGCTGGACCGCGCCTCGGGGAAGGCCCCGCGCCGACTGGTCGAGTATTGGGCGCACGAGGCGTCGCTGATCCCGGTCGAGACGCATCCGTTGATGCGATGGCGGATGGCGCGGGCGACAACCGAGGCGTGGGGCGGGCCGCGGTCGATCGCGAAGGAGCGGCCCGACCTGCTGAAGCAGGTGCTCGCCGACGTCCGCGGCCACGGGCCGCTGACCGCTCGTGAGATCGACGACGACGTCGAGCGCGCCCGCGACAATTGGGGCTGGAACTGGTCCGACGTGAAGCGCGCGCTCGAGTTCCTGTTCTTCGCCGGTGAGATCACAGTGGCCGGCCGCAACCAGCAGTTCGAGCGGCTGTACGACGTACCGGAGCGGGTGCTGCCGCGCGCGGTGCTCGAAACGCCGACGCCGACGCCCGAGGAGGCGCATCGCGGGCTGGTGTCGATCGCTGCCAAAGCCCATGGCGTCGCCACGGCGCAGTGCCTGCGGGACTACTTCCGGACGGCGCCGGAGCCGACGCTGCAGGCGATCGCGGAGCTGGTCGAGGACGGCGAGCTGCTCCCGGTCCAGATCGAGGGTTGGAAGCGCCCGGCGTACCTGCACCGTGATGCGCGCCTGCCGCGCCGGGTGAACACCCGCGCCCTGGTCAGTCCGTTCGACTCGCTGGTGTTCGAGCGGACCCGGACCGAGGTGCTGTTCGACTTCAGGTACCGGATCGAGATCTATGTGCCGGCGCCGAAGCGGATCTACGGGTATTACGTGCTGCCGTTCCTGCTCGGCGACCGCCTGGTCGCCCGGGTGGACCTCAAGGCGGACCGTCCGGGCGGCATCCTGCTGGTCCAGTCGGCGCACGCGGAGCCGAAGGCGCCGGTCGAGACCGCCGACGAGCTGGCCGCCGAGCTGGTCCAGCTGGCCGGGTGGCTCGGGTTGGACCAGGTCAAGGTGTCCGGCGGCGGCGACCTCTCACCCGCACTCAGCGACGCGCTCGTCCACGCTCAGTGACCGCCTGACCGCAAACCGGAAAGCAGCCGCCCGGGAACTTTCCGGCGGGCCCGGTCGTGGGTCCGTTAGGGCTCGAGGCACGCTGCGCGCGTGGCTTGGCACACCGGGCACCGTACGATGGGGGTCGCACGCCGTCCGCTGCGGTCGGCCGTGCCCTGTCGGCGTTCGGCCGCAACCCAGGCTTCAGCAGCAAGGAGTGAACTCCCCACCATGAAGGTTGTCGACAAGGTCCTGCGGATCGGCGAGGGCAAGATCCTCCGCCAGCTGCAGGGCATCGCGAAGATGGTCAACTCCATCGAGGACGACTTCGTCAAGATGTCCGACGAGGAGCTGCGCGCCCAGACGGCGGAGTTCAAGCAGCGGCACGAGAACGGGGAGTCTCTCGATGCGCTGCTGCCGGAGGCCTTCGCGGTGGTCCGGGAGGCGGCCAAGCGGACGCTGCACCAGCGCCACTACGACGTCCAGATCATGGGTGGCGCGGCGCTGCACCTGGGCAACATCGCCGAGATGAAGACCGGTGAGGGCAAGACCCTGGTCGGCACCCTCCCGACGTACCTGAACGCGCTGTCCGGCAAGGGCGTGCATGTGGTCACGGTGAACGACTACTTGGCCAAGTACCAGGCCGAGTGGATGGGCCGGGTGTACCACTTCCTCGGTCTCGACTACGGCGTGATTCTGCCGGAGATGACGCCTGCGGAGCGCCGGGTCGCCTACTCCAAGGACATCACCTACGGCACCAACAACGAGTTCGGCTTCGACTACCTGCGCGACAACATGGCGCAGAGCATCGAGGACTGCGTCCAGCGTGAGCACAACTACGCGATCGTGGACGAGGTGGACTCGATCCTGATCGACGAGGCCCGGACCCCGCTGATCATCTCCGGTCCGGCCGAGGACTCCCAGCGCTGGTACGTCGAGATGGCCCGGATCGCGAACTCGCTGAAGGCCTGGACGCTGGCCGACGAGGCGGAGCTGAAGCGGAAGAACCCGCGGATCACCGACCTGGAGATCGACGAGACCAAGCGCCGGGTCGCCGACTACGACGTGGACGAGAAGAAGCGCACGGTCGCGATCCTCGAGCGCGGTATCGAGAAGGTCGAGGACCGGCTCGGCATCGACAACCTGTACGAGTCGGCCAACACCCCGCTGATCAGCTACCTGAACAACGCGCTGAAGGCCAAGGACCTGTTCCACCGGGACAAGGACTACGTCGTGGTCGGCAACGCGGGGCAGGAAGAGGTCCTGATCGTCGACGAGCACACCGGCCGGACGCTGCACGGCCGCCGCTACAACGAGGGACTCCACCAGGCGATCGAGGCCAAGGAAGGCGTCGAGATCAAGGAGGAATACCAGACCCTCGCGACGATCACCCTGCAGAACTACTTCCGCCTCTACGACAAGCTGGCCGGCATGACCGGTACGGCGATGACCGAGGCGAACGAGTTCTCCAAGGTCTACAAGCTCGGCGTGGTGCCGATCCCGACCAACAAGCCGATGATCCGGGTCGAGGAGCGGGACCTGATCTTCCGCACCGAGGACGCCAAGTTCGACGCCGTGGTCAAGGACATCGTCGCGGTGCACGCGACCGGGCAGCCGATCCTGGTCGGTACGACGTCGGTCGAGAAGTCCGAGCGGCTGTCGCGGCAGCTGCTCAAGGAAGGCGTCAAGCACGAGGTGCTGAACGCGAAGCAGCACGCGCGTGAGGCCGCGATCGTCGCGGAGGCGGGCCGGAAGGGTGCGGTCACGGTGGCCACCAACATGGCCGGTCGTGGTACCGACATCATCCTCGGCGGCAACCCGGAGTTCCTCGCCGACAAGGAGTTGCGCGCCCGCGGTATCGACCCGGCCGAGTCGCCGGAGGAGTACGAGGCGCAGTACCCGGCGGTGCTGGAGCAGTTCGAGAAGCAGGTCAAGGCGGAGCAGGAGGAGGTCCGCGAGCTCGGCGGCCTCTACGTGCTCGGCACCGAGCGGCACGAGTCCCGCCGGATCGACAACCAGCTGCGCGGCCGGGCCGGCCGACAGGGCGACCCGGGCAAGTCCCGGTTCTATCTGTCGCTGGAGGACGACCTGATGCGGTTGTTCAAGCGCGAGATGGTCGACTGGGCGATGTCGCGCAACAACGACGACAGCCAGCCGCTGGAGAACAAGGTCGTCACCAAGGCGATCGCGTCCGCGCAGGCCCAGGTCGAGGCGCAGAACTTCGAGACCCGGAAGAACATCCTCAAGTACGACGACGTGATGAACCGGCAGCGTTCGGTCGTGTACGAGGAACGTCGCCGGGTGCTCGAGGGCGCCGACCTGCGCGAGCAGGTGCAGGACATGCTCGAGGAGACCGTCACCGGGTACGTGCAGGGCGCGACCGCGGACGGCTTCGCCGAGGACTGGGATCTGGACGCGCTGTTCACCGCGATGCGGACGCTGTACAAGTCCGAGCTCACCGAGGAGCAGCTGATCGAGGAGGCCGGCGGTGACAAGGCCGGTCTGACGCAGGACTTCCTGATCGAGCGGTTCCTGGACGACGCACGGGCGGCGTACGAGAAGCGTGAGGAGCTGCTCGGCGAGGAGACGATGCGCGAGCTGGAGCGGCGCGTCGTGCTGAGCGTGCTGGACCGCAAGTGGCGTGAGCACCTCTACGAGATGGACTACCTGCGCGAGGGCATCGGTCTGCGCGCGATGGCGCAGCGCGACCCGCTGGTCGAGTACCAGCGCGAGGGTTACGACATGTTCGCCGCGATGATGGAGTCCATCAAGGAGGAGTCGGTCGGCTTCATCTTCAACGTCGAGGTCGACGTCGAGGCGATGCGCGCCGAGATGGAGGTCGCGAACGAGGCGGCGCTGGCCGACGAGACCACGCTCGAGGGCCGCCGGGTCCAGGACATCCTCACCCCGGGCGCACCGGTCGCCGAGGCCGACGAGGAGCGCCCGCAGGACACGCCGCGGCCGAAGGACACCCCGCGGCTGCGCGCCAAGGGCCTCAGCAACGAGCCGCGTCCGCAGCGCCTGACGTACTCGGCGCCGACGATCGACGGCGACGAGGAGATCGCGACGCACTCCGAGGGCTCCGCCGAAGGCGAGCTGCAGTACGCCGGTACGCCCCGGAACGCCGTCTGCCCGTGCGGCTCGGGCAAGAAGTACAAGCGCTGCCACGGCGACCCGCAGTCGGACGCCTACAAGTTCTGAGACACGCCGTCGACGGCCCCCGGGAGCTCCTGCCGGGGGCCGTTCTCGTGGCGCGGGTTATAGCGCCGGCCGGTCGTGATGTGGTCCGCTGAAGGCATGTGGCTGACGGAGAAATTCGGGTTGGCGGTTCCGGTGGTGGGTGCGCCGATGGCGGGAGTCAGTGGTGGCCGCCTGACCGCGGCGGTCTCGGCCGCCGGCGGGCTCGGGATGCTGGGCGCGGGATCGGCGGTGTCGGCCGAGTGGATCCGCACCGAGGGCGCGATTGCCGCCGCTTCCGGGAAGCCCTACGGGATCGGGCTGATGGCCTGGTCGGTCGCCGATCACCCGGAGCATCTGGAGGCAGTGCTCGAGCTGAGACCGGCGCTTGTTTCGCTGAGCTTCGGTGACTACGGGCGGTACGTCGGGACGCTGCAGGACGCCGGGATCGTCGTCGCGACCCAGGCCGGCACGGTCGCGGATGCCCGCGAGGCGGTGGACGCGGGCGTGGACGTGATCGTCGCACGCGGCGCCGAAGCGGGTGGGCACGGTCGCAACGCCGTCGCCACGTTGCCTTTGCTGCAGGCGATTCTCGACCTCACCGACGTACCGGTGCTCGCCGGTGGCGGGATCTCCGGACCGCGCGGGCTGGCCGCGGTACTGGCCGCGGGGGCGGTCGGAGGCTGGATCGGTACGGCGTTCCTCACCTGCGAGGAGGCGCTGACCAAGGAGCCGGTGCGGCAGGCGATCATCGCGGCCGGCGAGACCGACACGGTGTACGGCACGGTGTTCGACGCCGCGTCCCGTGCCGGGTGGCCGGACGAATTCGGCGGGCGGTCCCTCCGCAACCCGTTCTTCGAAAGCTGGGAAGGCCACGAGGAGGAGCTGAAGGAGAAGGATTCCGCGCACGAGCACTGGGTCGAGGGCGTCAAGGCCGCCGACCCGGCCCGCATGGCGATCTATGCGGGCCAGGGCGTCGGTGCGTTGTCCGGCCGGCCGACGGCGGCCGAGGTGCTCGGGAGCTTCGCGGCGTACCGCGGCTATCTGAGGGCAGCCCTCAGCGATGGATCCAAGTAGTTGCTGTGAGCAAGTACGAGATCGTTGCACAGGTCCCAGATCCGCTCGACCGGTAGCGCCGCCGCCGTTGCCGGGTCGACCATCACGGCCTGACGGATCGCCCGCGGGTCCTGCTGGATCGCTGCCTGGACGACGAGTTCGGCGACGTTCAAATACGAGCGGTTGAGCGCGGCGCACTGTGCCGGGAGCGCACCGACGGCTGTCGGCCGGACACCGGTGCCGTCCGCCAGGCACGGCACCTCGACGACCGCGCCGGCCTGCAAGTTCGAGATCAGGCCGGTGTTCGAGACGTTGCCGTAGACCGTGCGCGGCGTGCCGGTGACGATGCTGTGCACGATCTGCGGGGCGTACTCCATTGTCGGATCGACCTCGACGGGAGCGCCGACCTTGAGCGCGTTGCGGGTGCGTTCGTAGGACGCGAGGTTGTCCGCGACGATGTCCAGGTACGCGCCGATCGGCAGCCGCAGCCGGTCGATCTCGGACGTGTGCCCGAGGTACCACGGCACGTATTCCGCCGAGTGTTCGCTGGTCTCGGTCGGGTAGAACCCGAGCCGCCGGTACATGTCCACGCGGACCCGTCGACGTAACTCCGGATCCGCCGCGATCGCCTCGTCCAACCGGTCGTACAGGTTCTCCGTGCCGCGTTCGAACCGCAGTACCCACGACTGGTGGTTCACGCCCGCGGCGAGATACCGGACCTCGTCGTACGGTACGCCGACCAGTTCGGACAGGCCGTGCATCGTCCAGTACACCGAATGGCAGAGGCCGACGACGTTGCGGACGCCGAGGGCCTGGAGGTACCAGACGTTCATCACCATCGGATTCGTGTAGTTGAGCAGCCAGGCGTCGGGGCAGACCTCGGCGATGTCCTTGGCCAGCCCGCGCAGTACGGGGAACGTCCGCAGCGCACGGAACACACCGCCGACGCCGAGCGTGTCGCCGATCGTCTGCCGGATCCCGTACCGGGCCGGGATCTCGAAGTCGACATGGGTCGCCGCGTTCATTCCGACCTGGACGATGTTGATCACGAAGGCGGCGCCGTCGAGAGCTGCTCGTCGTTCCAGGTGCGTGCTGATGGTCGGTACGACGTGACGCTCCTGCGCGATGTACGACGCCGCGGCCGCCGCCGTCTCGAGCCGCTCGGGGTCGATGTCGTGCAGCGCGATGTGCAACGGGCCGAGGTCGAGCGCGAACAGGTCGGCCAGCAGACCCTGGGTGAAGACGACGCTGCCGGCGCCGACGAAGGCGATCTTGGTCATGGTCGTGGTCATGGTGTGGTGCTCCTGACGGCGAGGTCCCAGTCGGGTTGGGCGGCGGTGCCGCCGGCCGCTCGGGTGGACAGTGAGCCGCAGGCCGCGGCGATGGCGAGGGCGCGGTCGGGTTTGCTGCCCATGAGCAGCGCGGCGACCCAGCCGGCGTCGAAGCTGTCGCCCGCACCGACGGCGTCGACCGTCTCCACCTTGAGCGCGGGCGCGGTGAGAGCCCGGGAACCGTTGTGGGCAAGGGCTCCGTCGGCGCCGTTCTTGACCACGACGAAGGTGCCGTGCCGCGCGAGGCGGCGGGCCAGGATGCCGGCGGCGTCCTCGACCGAGTGGTGACCGGTGAGCGCGAGGGCCTCGGCCGCGTTGGGCAGGAAATAGTCCGTGACCCGGAGGACCGGATCGAGGACACTGCGGTCCCACTTCCCGGCCGGATCGTCGTTGGGATCCAGCGAGGTGGTGGCCTTCGCGGCTTTTGCCTGCTTGAAGATCCCAGCGAGACCGGCCGCGAGCGCGGGCAGCAAATAGAACGAGGCCGCGTGCACATGCCGGACGGACCGCAGCAGCGCCGGGGGCACGTCATCGGCTGAGATGTTCGGCAGGCAGCCGGGCGCCGTGAGGATCGCGCGGTCATCGCCGGTGGTCAGGATCGTGGTCAGCGGCGTAGGCAGGTCGGGGTCGGTGACGAGCGCCTCGACGTCGACCCCCGCATCGGCGAGGGCGGTGCGAACGAAAGTCCCGGCGGCGTCGTCGCCGACGCGCCCCGCGAACGCGACGCGGAGTCCGAGCCGGGCCGCGCCGCAGGCCATGATCGACGCGGAGCCGCCGAGCACGATGGAGCCGCCGGGAACCAGGCGCTCGGCCTGGCCGAACAGGATCGGGTGGTCGACGGGCCCGACGACCACGTCGGGGTTCGTGTCGCCGATGACTAGCAGGTCATACATCTGTCAGCCTTTGAGTCCGGTGGAGGCCAGCGAGCGGATGAACGCCTTCTGGGCCAGGAGGAACCCCAGCAGGACCGGCAGCACCGTGATGACGTTGCCGGCCATCACGGCCGACCACTGGGTGTGGTGCTGCCCCTGGAACGTGGTGAGTCCCAGCTGGAGGGTGTAGGTGGATTCGGTGTTGATCGCGATCAACGGCCAGGTGAGGTCGTTCCAGGTCGCGAGGAAGGTGAGGACGGCGACGGTGCTCAGCGCCGGGCGGGCGAGCGGCAGCACGATCGAGACCAGGATGCGCAGACGGCCGCAGCCGTCCAGCCAGGCGGCCTCCTCGAGTTCGCGCGGCAGCGAGACGAAGAACTGCCGGAACAGGAAGACCGACAGCGGGGTCACCAGCGACGGCACGATCAGCGCGCCGAGCGTGTCGATCAGCCTGAGCTGCTTCATCACCAGGAAGGTCGGAATCATCGTCAGCTGGAACGGGATGACCATGGTCGCCAGCATCAGCCCGAGGACCAGCTTGGACCCGGCGAACCGGATCCGCGCGAACGCGTACCCACCGAGCGATCCGAGCACCAGGTTCGCCGTCACCGCGACCGCGGACACCACGAACGAGTTCAGGAACCAGCGCGGAAACAGTGCGTTTCCGAGCACGTACTCGTAACCGCCGAGATCGATGCCACGCGGCCACAGCGCCGGCGGAAAACGGTTGATCTCCGCGTTGCTCATCACCGAGCTGATCAGCAGCCAGACCAGCGGCAACGCGAACAGCAGCGCCAACGGCGCCAGGACGAAATGCCAGCCACTGACGCGTCTCATCGGGCCGCCACCCGCCTTCGGTAGAGCTGCAGGGCGACGCCGATCACGAGCAGAGCGACAGCGAGCGTGTACGCCGCTGCGGCGCTGTAGCCGGCCGTGAACGTCTTGAACGCCTTCTCCCAGATGAAGTACACGATCACTGTGGTCGACCCGAGCGGGCCGCCCTTCGTGGTCACGAACACCAGGTCGAACACCTGCAGCGCATTGATGGTCTGGAACAACAGCAGGAAGATCGTCACCGGTGTCAGCGCCGGCAGCGTCACGTGCCGCAGTACGCCCCAGCGTCCGGCGCCGTCGATCCGCGCGGCCTCGACCAGGTCACTCGACACGCCCTGCAGACCGGCGAGGTACACGATCACGCAGAACCCGGTGCCGCTCCACAACGAGATCGCGACCAGCAGGTACAGCGCCTGACCGGGATCGCTGAAGAACCCCTGCGCGGGCAACCCGACCTTGTGCAGCAAGGAATTCGCGACCCCGAACTCCGGGTCGAGCACGAACGAGAACAACACTCCCTGCGCCGCGGCCGAGACGACGAACGGTACGAACACCAGCGTCCGGTACACCCCGATCAGGGCGATCTTCCGGTCCAGCGCGATCGCGATCGCCAACCCCGCGACGACACTCAGCGGCACGTACAACGCCGTGTAGACCAGCGTGTGCACCACCGCCGACCCGAACGCCGGATCCTTCACCAAGGCCTGGTAGTTCGCCAGGCCCACCCATTCGCTCGGCGACACCAGGTCGTTCACCTGGAACGACAACAGCAGCGACCACAGCACCGGTACGACGCTGAGCCCGAGGATGAGCAGCACCGACGGGCTGACGAACGCCCACCCGGTCGCCCCTTCGCCCCGCGCCCGCCGTCTTGCTGCCCGGGCGCGCGGATCGACGGTGAACGTACCGACCACGCTGGCCATCAGTTCGGTACCGCCAGCACCTGGTTGCACTGGTCGACGGCTTGCTTCAGCGCGTCGGCGGGGCTCTGCTTGCCGAGCAGGACGGACACGATCGCTTCGCCGACGTGCTGCGAGATCTGCGGGTACGTCGAGATCGTCGGCCGCACCTTCGCGGTGTCGAGGGCGGTCACGAACACGTCGAGTCCGTCGGTCGCCGCGGAATGCTTCTTCCATTCCGGCATTTCCGCGGTGGCCTTGGTGATCGGCAGACTGCCGCCCTTGATGTCCCACTGGATGTCCTGCGCCGGATCGGCCAGCCAAGTGACGAACTCGGTCGCCGCCTGCACCTTGGCCTTGCCGTTGTCGAAGATCGTCCAGGTGTCCGGTCCGGAGATCGTCATCGGTTTCCCGGAATACGACGGCAGCGGCACGACGCCGTACTCGAGGTCGTTGTCCTTCAGCTCGGGGAGCTGCCAGGGGCCGGTGGCAACCATTCCCATCCGGCCGCCGAGGAAGACCTGGTAGAGCTGCTCGCTGCCCGGCTTCGGGTCGACGTACAGCGACTTGTCCGTGCGTAGCCGGTCCAGGGTGGCGAGCGCCTTCTCGCCGACCGCGTCGAAACCCACCTTCTTGCCGTCAAGGTCGATGACGTCGCCGCCGAGGTCCCAGATCATCGGCCAGAGCCGCCAGACCGTGTCCTCGTCGCCGACGCCCGGCCAGCCGGTGCCGAAGACACCCTTCGCCGGATCGGTCAATTGTTTAGAGATCCCGATGAAGTCGTCCCAGGTCCAGCCGGCTTTCGGGGGAGCTACACCGGCTGCGGCGAACAGCTCTTTGTTGTAGACCACGCATAGCGAGTCGAGCAGCGCCGGCGCGGCCCGAACCTTGCCCTTCACGCTGACCGCGTCCTTCGCGGCCGGCCAGTAGTCGTCGAGCTTCAGTTGCCCGCTGAGATCGGCGACCTTCGGACTCTTAGTCAGGCTGGCGAGGTCCGACCCGAAGATGTACGCGATGTCCGGGTAGGACCCCGCCGCCAGCCCCGCGGTGACCTTCTGCAGCATGCTGTCCGCGGTCACGCCGCCACCGCCGCCGACCACCTTGATCTTCGGGTGCGACTGGTTGAACGCCGTGATCAGGGAGTCGATCGCGGCCTTGCCGAGATCCACCTGCCCGTGCCACAGCTCCAGGGTCACGACTCCGTTCGGGTCGGCGCCTTCGTCGTCGTTCTTGCCGCAGGCACCCAAGGTGCCGACGGTGCCTGCAGCGGCGACGGCGGCGGCCGCCCGGAGGACGTCGCGACGGGACAGGTTTCGAGCATGCTGAGACATGACGGTCTCCAGAGAGGGAGTGGAAGAGATATCAGCAGGTCTTGCGGACGTACCCGGGATCGCCCGGGACGGAGACGTCCACATCACGCTGCACGATCGAGAGCGTTCCGGCGTACTGCGAACACGCTGTCCGCCGGCCTCGGTCGGTGTACTCGATCACGATCACGTTGTTGCCGAAGGCATCGACGTAGTCGCCGCACTCGGTGTACTGGCCGCATTCCTCGGCGACCGCGAAGTCGAGGCCGACCGCGGTACGATCGCCGGCCAGTTCGACGGTGTTCTTCTGGCCGATGGCGAGACCCACGTCGTGGGCGTGGCCGGCCAGCAAGGTCAGGAATGCCTTGGCCTGGGTGGCGGTGAGCAGGTTCTGCGAGCGGGTGTAGCTGTCGTAGTTGTCCGGCTCGATCGCCTGGTAACCCTTCGCGGCACAGCCGTCGATCCAGCTGTTGACCTTGGCCGCGATCCGGCTGCGCTTGTCGGGGGTCCTGAGGTCGAGGAGCGGTTCGCCCCAGTCCTCGTCGATGACCAGATTGCCCTCGGCGTCCCGCAAGAGCAGGTCGGCGTCCCAGTCGTCCTGCTCGCCGGGCTGCACCTGGAAGGCGTTGACGTAACAAATGTTGTAGAGCCCGGCGGCGGGCTCGGCGGTCCGGTCGCGGGAGACGACCTGGACGCCGGCGGTCGGGGTGTAGGCGCCGCCGATCTGGTAGTCGAAGTTCGCGCCGGTGGGCGGGAGCGTCACCTCGGCAACGCTGCTCGTGGTGGCTGGTTGGCCCGGTGGGGCGCCGGTGAGGGTGGCGGCGGTGACTGCGAGGGCGGTGGCTGCGGCTGCGGCGAGCACGCTGCGGGTGAGTCTGGACACGATTGCTCCATCGGGTCCCGGGGACGCGACCCCGCCTCGGGTGTTCTCACCACCCTGGCGCCGGAAAACCGGACTTCAGGCCGTCGGCCTGGTACCGGCTGGGTGCGTCACTGGCGACCAGTGAAGCGCCTGCAACCGACGGGCGTCAAGCGATCGGCTGCAAACGAGTGCGCACAACCGCCCGGAGATTGCGTTATTGCGCAGCAGACCACTGCTTGACAGGTAGGGTTTTAACCGGTTTAGATACTCCTTAAACCGGTTTAAATGGAGGTTCGAGTGAGCAAGCGGCCGACGATCGCCGACGTGGCACGCCGGGCCGGCGTGTCCAAGGGTGCGGTGTCGTTCGCGCTCAACGGACGCCCCGGGCTGGCCCAGGCCACCGTCGACAAGATCCTCGCGGCCGCCGACGAGCTCGGCTGGCGGCCGAGCAATCGGGCCCGCTCACTGTCGGTCTCGAAGGCGTTCGCTCTCGGCCTGGTGATCACCCGGGACCCGGCCGTGCTGTCGTCGGACCCGTTCTTCCCGGCCTTCATCGCCGGTGTCGAGAGCGTGCTCGCCCCGCGGGGGCAGGCGTTGGTCCTGCAGGTGGCCGGGGACGGCTCCGAGGCCGACGGCTACCGGCGGCTCGCGCAGGACGGCCGGGTGGACGGGGTGTTCCTGTCCGACCTCCGGCACGACGACCCGCGGATCGAGTTGCTGGCCGAGCTCGGCCTCCCCGCCGTGACGCTCAACCGGCCGGACAAGGACTCTCCGTTTCCGGCTGTCACCCTGGACGACCGGCCCGGGACAAGTGCCGTCGTCGAGCATCTCGTCGAGCTCGGGCACACCCGGATCGCGCACGTCGCAGGTCCGCCCGCGTTCGTGCACGCCACGGTCCGCGCCACGGTCTTCGCCGAGACGCTGGCCGCCGCCGGACTGCAGCCGGTCGCGGTCGAGACCGGTGACTTCACCGCCGCCGGCGGGATCGAGGCGACGCGGCGACTGCTCGCGCTGCCCGAGCCGCCGACCGCGATCGTCTACGCCAACGACCGGATGGCGATCGCCGGTCTCGGAGCCGCCCAGGCCGCCGGGCTGACCGTGCCGGACGACCTGAGCATTGCCGGCTTCGACGACAGCGAGATCGCCGAATACGTGCATCCCGGCCTGACCACCGTCCGCGCCGACCCGTTCCGCTTCGGTGCGGCGGCGGCCGAAACCCTCAACCGGGTCGTCGACGGCGAGACCGACGTCCCCGATGTCGAACTGCCGCCCGCGGAACTCGTCGTACGACGCTCCACTGCTGCATGCCTGAGGAGGCACCCATGAAGTTGCAAGCCGGATTGCTGGCCGTGGTTCTGGCCGGTTCACTCGCCGCGTGCGGCGGCGGTGGCGGCGGCGCTGGTGACGCCGACGCCGCGGCGAACGCCCGCGGGCCGATCACCATCTGGTACTCGAACAACGCCGAAGAAGTGGCCTGGGGCAAACAGATGGTCGCGGCCTGGAACGCCGAACATGCCGACCAGAAGATCACCGCCCAGGAGATTCCGACCGGCA
The DNA here is from genome assembly GCF_040649595.1 of Kribbella sp. NPDC048915. Classification (NCBI taxonomy): domain Bacteria; kingdom Bacillati; phylum Actinomycetota; class Actinomycetes; order Propionibacteriales; family Kribbellaceae; genus Kribbella; species Kribbella sp. NPDC048915. The sequence goes on from NZ_JBEZFT010000054.1 coordinate 33,758, forward strand.
AGTCGTCGGAGGAGGTCATCGGCGCGGCCATCACGGCCGGCAACGCACCGTGCCTGATCTTCAACACCTCTCCGGCGTCGGTGTCGCAGTTCCAGAAGCAGGGCGGTCTGGTCCCGCTGGACGCGTCGTACATCGAAGAGCGCTCCGGTGAGGTCGCCCAGCAGTACAAGTCGCCGGACGGCAAGTACTACCAGCTGCCGTGGAAGTCGAACCCGGTGATGATCTTCTACAACAAGAAGATCTTCGCCAAGGCCGGCATCCCCGACCCGAAGCTGGCGACGTACGACGAGTTCCTCGCGGCGTCGCGGAAGGTCGTCTCGTCGAAGGCCGCGAAGTTCGCGATCTACCCGGCGCCGAGCAACGAGTTCTTCCAGTCCTGGTTCGACTTCTACCCGCTGTACGCGGCCGAGAGCGGTGGCAAGCAGTTGGTCGAGGACGGCAAGGCGACGTTCGCCTCCGAGGACGGCAAGAAGGTCGCGCAGTTCTGGCGGACGATGTACGCCGAGAAGCTCGCGTCGCAGGAGAAGTACACCGGTGACGCGTTCGTGGACGGCACCTCGGCGATGGCCGTGGTCGGTCCGTGGGCGATCGCGACGTACAAGGGCAAGGTCGACTGGGGCGTGGTGCCGGTGCCGACCTCGTCCGGCAAGCCGGCCGACGAGATCCACACGTTCTCCGACGCCAAGAACGTCGCGATGTACTCGGCGTGCAAGAACCGCGGGACCGCGGCCGACGTGCTGAAGTTCGCGACCAGCAAGGAACAGGACGGAAAGTTCCTGTCGATGACCGGTCAGATTCCGCTGCGCAAGGACGCCGCCTCGGTGTACGCCGACTACTTCACCAAGAACCCGGACTACAAGACGTTCGCCGACCAGGCGTCGCGGACCGTCGAGGTGCCGAACGTGCCGAACTCGATCACGATCTGGCAGACGTTCCGGGACGCGTACTCCAAGTCCGTGATCTTCGGGCAGCAGGACGTCGGTCAGGCCCTCGACGGCGCCGCACAGAAGGTCGACGAACTCGCCAAGCAGTCATGAGGAAACGCGGACTCCTCGGCCGGATCCTCGGTGATCATCCGATCGGGACGGCGTTCGTCACGCCGTACGTCGTGTTCCTCGCCGCGGTGTTCGCGTACCCGCTCGGCTTCGCGGTGTACATGTCGTTCCACGACTACTTCTTCGCGGCACCGGGCGCGGTCGTGGACCGTCCGTTCGTCGGGTTCGACAACTATCTGACCGTGTTGTCGGACCCGGCGATCCGCCGGGCCTTCGGCAACGTGCTGGTCTTCCTGGTCATCAACGTGCCGCTGACCGTGGTGCTGTCGCTGGTGCTGGCGAACGCGCTGAACGCGGCGATCCGGTGGCGGACGTTCTTCCGGGTCTCGTACTACGTTCCGTACGTGACGGCGAGCGTGGCCGTGGTCGGAGTGTGGCTGTTCCTGTTCAACTCCAACGGTCTGGTCAACTCGATCCTCGGCCCGCTCGCACCGGATCCGTCCTGGCTGGTGAACTCGAAGCTGGCGATGCCGACGATCGCGATCTACGTGACCTGGAAACAGCTCGGCTTCTTCATCCTGCTCTACCTGGCGGCGCTGCAGAACGTCTCCAAGGACCTCTACGAGGCCGCCTCGATGGACGGCGCGGGACGCTGGAAATCGTTCCTGAACGTGACTGTGCCCGGCGTACGGCCGGCGACGACGCTGGTCGTCCTGGTCGCGACGGTCACCGGCGCGAACCTGTTCACCGAGCCGTATCTGCTGACCGGCGGTGGTGGTCCGGACGGTGCCTCGGCGTCGCCGGTGCTGATCATGTACCAGCGCGGGATCGAGCAGGGGAACCCGGACATCGGCGCCGCGATCGGTGTTCTGCTGGTGATCGGCGTGCTGCTGCTGGCCCTGATCGAACGCCGGTTCGTCGGCCGCGAGGAGGACTGATGAAACTCAAGTTCGTCGCGCTGCTGATCGGTGCGTTCGTGTTCCTGTTTCCCTTCTACTACATGCTGATCGGCTCGCTGCAGGCCGAGCCGGATCCGACGGTTTCCGGAGCATTTCCGTCGCCCGGTAGCTTGACCGGGCACAACTACGTCGAGATCAACAAGGCGATCCACCTCGGCCGGTCGCTGCTGAACTCGGGCATCTTCACCGGGGGCGTCATCCTCGGCACGCTGGTGTTCGGGGTGCTCGCCGGCTACGCACTCGCCCGGCTGCAGTTCCGCGGCCGGGGCGTGGTGTTCAACCTGATGCTGCTGATCCAGGTCGTGCCGTTCCAGTTGCTCACGATCCCGCTCTACGTGCTGATCGTGCGCAGCTACGGGCTGGCCGACAGCTACCTCGGGATGATCCTGCCGTTCCTGATCAACTCGACCGCGGTGTTCATTTTCCGGCAGTATTTCCTGCAGTTGCCGGCCGAGCTCTTCGACGCGGCCCGGATCGACGGTGCGTCCGAGCTGAGCATCCTCTGGCGGATCGCGCTTCCGCTGGTCCGGCCGGCGTTGCTGACCGCCGTGCTGCTGACCTTCATCGGTCCGTGGAACGAGTTCCTGTGGCCGTTCCTGATCACCAAGCAGCAGGACCTGCAGCCGCTCGCGGTCTCGCTGTCCAACTATCTGACCACCGTGTCCGCCCGGGCGGCGAACCCGTTCGGTGCGGTGCTGGCCGGTGCCTGTGTGCTGGCCGCGCCCGCGGTGGCCTTGTTCATCATCTTCCAGCGCCGGTTCATCTCCACGAACCTGTCCTCCGGCGTCAAGGGCTAATTTCCGAAAGGCTTTTCCGTGACTGTTCCTTACTCCCTCACCCGCGTCGGCGTGCTGATGACGGCCGAGCCGGGCAACGAGCTCGAGGCGGAGGGGGTGCTGAACCCGGCCACCGGGCACACCCCTGACGGCGAGCTGTACCTGCTGCCGCGCCTGGTTGCCACCGGCAACGTGTCGCGCGTCGGCCTGGCCGCCGTGCAGCTCGACGACGGTGTGCCGGCCGGGGTACGCCGCGAAGGTGTCGTGCTCGCGCCGGACGAAGGCTGGGAGCGCGGCAAGAACAACGCCGGCGTCGAGGATCCGCGGGTCACCTTCATTCCGTCGCTCGGGCTGCACGTGATGACGTACGTCGCCTACGGTCCGCTCGGGCCGAAGCCGGCGCTCGCGGTGTCGTCGGACCTGCGCGAGTGGCGGCGGCTCGGACCGCTGCACTTCGAGTACCAGCCGGATCTCGACACCGACCTGAACCTGTTCCCGAACAAGGACACCGTTTTCTTCCCCGAGCCGGTGCCCGGCCCGGACGGTGCGCCGTCGTACGCGATGCTGCACCGGCCGATGTGGGACCTGGGCTGGTTCCGCGAGGGCGAGGGCGTGCACCTGCCGGCCGGCGTCACCGACGACCGTCCGGGCATCTGGGTGTCGTTCGTCCCGGTGGCCGCGGTCGAGGAGGATGTGCGCAACCTCGTTCACCTGCGCCACCACCGGCTGGTCGCGATGTCGGAGTACCCGTTCGAGGAACTGAAGATCGGCGCCGGGCCGGCGCCGCTGCGGATCCCCGAGGGCTGGCTCGTCATCCACCACGGTGTCACCGGGGAGCAGCCCGAGGGCTTCGACCCGACCACGCAGAAGGTCTGCTACGCGGCCGGCGCGCTGATCCTGGACGCCGAGGACGTGACGAAGGTCGTCACCCGGACCACCGAGCCGCTGATGGTTCCGGAAACCGAGGAGGAAAAAGTCGGAACGGTCGGAAACGTCGTTTTCCCGACCGCCATCGAGGAGGTCGCCGGCGTGCACTACGTCTTCTACGGCATGGCCGACGCCGCGATCGGCGTGGCCCGCCTGGACCGGCAGTCGTGAACCCGACCCGCCGGACCCTCCTCGGCGGGGCAGTCGCGGCGGCCGCGGCGTCGGCGGTCGCCCTGCCTGCTGCCACCACGCTGCCTGCCGGTGCGACCACGCGCCGGCCGACCGCCGGGCGCCTGTCGAACCTCGGTCATCTCGATTTCCTGCGCGATTTCGTCACGCCGCCGCCGGCCGCGGGGCACACCACCTACGGCTCCGGCCCGCTCGGTGTGTTGTGGACGTACGCCGACCACCAGCCCGACGGTTCGTACCGCCGGATCGGTGGGGGCACCTACGATCCGGTGACGGACTCCTACGGGCAGGGCGCTTTCAACGCGGACGACATCGCCCGGGCCGCGGTCGTGTACCTGCGGCACTGGAAGCAGTTCCACGAGGAGTCGTCGCTGCGCGTGGCCCGCGATCTGCTGCGTGGGCTGACCTTCCTGCAGTCACCGAACGGGAACGTCGTGCTCTGGATGCAGCCCGACGGGACGCTCAACCCGAGCGCCGACCCGGTCGAACTGCCCGACCCGTCCGATTCCGGTCCGTCGTACTGGCTGGCCCGGACGGTGTGGGCGCTGGGCGAGGGGTACAGCGTTTTCCGCGGCGTCGACCGGGGTTTCGCCGACTTCCTGCGGGACCGGCTCGAGGTGGCGATCGCCGCGCTGGAACGCCAGGTGCTGGTGCGATACGGCCGCTACAACGTGGTCGACGGCCGTCGGCTCCCTGCGTGGCTGATCGTCAACGGTGCGGACGCGACGTCCGAAGCAGTGCTCGGACTTTCCGCGTACGTCGAGGCAGGTGGATCCGCGGCCGCGCGCCGTGCCCTGGGCCGTTTCGCCGAAGGCATCGCCGAGATGCACGCCGGCTCGACTCGCGAGTGGCCGTTCCGCGCGCTGCTCCCGTGGGGCGAGTCGATCTCGGACTGGCACGCATGGGGTGCCCAGATGCCAAGTGCGCTGGCTGCCGCTGCCGAGGTGCTCCGCAAGCCCGCGCTGCTGAGTGCGGCGATCGGTGACACGGCGGGCTTCACGCCGCTCCTGCTGACGTCGGGAGGTCCGGACAACGGCTGGCTGCCGGTGCCGATCGACCGTTCGCAGATCGCCTACGGCGTCGATGCGCGGCTGCACGCGCTGCTCGCGATCGACCGTCCGGGGCAGCGCCACCTCGCCGCCTTCGTCGCGGCCTGGTACTTCGGCGCCAACCGCGCAGGAGAGCCGATGTACGACGCGACCACCGGCCGCACGTACGACGGGATCTCCGGCGACGGTGTCATCAACCGCAACTCCGGCGCCGAGTCCACGATCCACGGACAACTGTCGATGCTCGCCCTCGACGCGCACCCGGACGTCGCCCACCTGTCGGGCGCGACGGCGTACGACGGTCTGCAGGTCGTGGAGGGCGAGTCGGGGAGTGGCGGCACGGTCGTCGCCCCGCCGTCGGCGTGGACCGGTGAGTCGCAGTGGAGCAACGGCGCCTACCTGTCGTTCGACGGTACGGCGACGTGGACCGTGCCGGCGTCGACGCAGGAGCGGTTGGTGCTACCAGTCGTGAACCTCGTTTCCACGGCTGCGCCTCGGACGGCGTGGACCAGTGGCGAGGTTGCTCTCGGCACCTTGACGCACGAGTGCGGTGCGCAGGGCATCTCGGCAGCGCCAGGGGCCTTGCTGCCACTGACACTCGGCAAGGTCTTGCCTGCCGGTGCGACCACGCTGACCGCGCGTGCGACCGGTACAGCTCAGGTCGACGCCGTACTGCTGCTGCCGACGATCAGCCGTCTGCGGGTCGGGAACGCGACGCTGCTTGTCAGTGTCGATTCTCGTCCGCGGGTGGTCGACGTGCGCGGGCGGCGTACGTACACCTACGACTCCGGTGGCCGGCTGATCGCGCGCGGCGCTTCGCTCGTCGTACCGGGTGGGTTCACCGTCGTGCTCGACTGAGCGCCTCGGCGCACCAGTTCGCGAGGAACAGCAGGGCCTGTCCGCGTTGATGGAACAGGTGCCTGCTGTCCACCTGGCGGTGGTAGGCGTTGTGCGTGGGCTGCGAGGCCTGGCCCAGCAGGAGGGGCAGGAGCCACGCATACTTCACGCCCGACGCCAGCACCGCCAGGTACACATCGTCCGGGTTGCCCTGCCAGCCGGCTTCTTTGAGGCCGTCGAGGTAGTTGGCGATACAGGTGTCGGCGAGCTCGGGCAGGCGTTCGACCGGCCAGAACAGGTCGAACACCGCATCCGGGATGTAGTTGCCGATGTCCTCGCCCAGCGCGCCGTCGCCGACGAACGCCCAGTCGAACAGGGCGAGTTCGCCGGTCGGGCGCTGGATCACGTTCGAGACCCAGAAGTCGAGATGGCAGCGGGCGCGCGGCAGACTCGCCACCAGCGCGAGCAGGGTGTCGCGATGGATGAGCAGACCGGTCCAGGCTTCGCGGAGTTCGACCGGCCAGGTTTCACGGATCAGCGGTTGCTGCCATGCCGCGTCGTCGGTCATCAGGTCCCACGGCACCGCACGGGTCGTCGAATAGTCGCGCAGGAATCCGGTCGACGTCCACGGACGCTCCGGGGCGGGGCGTGCCTGCCAGCGGCCGCACGCGCGGGCGAGCGCCGCGTGCTCGGCGAGGCTGAAGTGCGTACCCGGCGTACCGTCGATGTCGTCCATCAGCAGGACACCGCCGTCCGGTCCTTCGTCGACCTGTGCGGCCGGGAGGATCAGTCCGGTGCCGGCGAGTTGGGCGCGGAGCTCGTCGTCGCGGTAGACCTCGAGTTCGCGGCGCCAGTAGTTCCAGTGCCGCGGGTCGGTCGAAGCGGCCCAGGGGCCTTCGGTCTCGGTCGGCTTCTTCAGTTCCTTGCGGACCGCAGTGCGCCCGTCGGCGTACGTCACCCGCTCGACAGTCGCCGTCACCGCGTTGAGGGGGTTGTGCCGCAGCGTCGTCGTACCGACTTCGGTCATGACCACCAGTGTCGCAGGTGCCTGTCTCAGGCGAGCAGGATTGTGGGTGGCAGGCCGGTCAGTGCCTTGACGTCGCGGGTGAGGTGCGCCTGGTCCGCGTACCCGGTGCGGACGGCGACGTCGGCAAGCGGCAGCCCGGTACGGGCGTGGTCGAGCGCGACGTTCATCCACAGGACCCGGTCGAGCATCTTCGGTCCGTACCCGAACGCGTCGAGGCAGCGGCGGTGCAGCTGCCGCTCGCTCAGCCCGATCGTACGCGCGAGGCGGGACACACCGGCCGAGCCGCGAAGCAGTCCGCCGCGGACGCTGCGCAATACCTGGGCCGAGAGCTTGTCGGCCGGCTCTTCGAGGAGTCTGGCGACCTCGAGGTCGAGCGCCGCGGCTTGATCGGGAGCGGCGCGGACCGTGTCGAGGAGGCGTCTGGTCTTGGTCGGGGACCACAGGTCGGCGAGCGGGACGCGTTGGTTCAGCAACTCGCGGGCGGGAACGCCGAGGAAGACCGGCGCGGTCCCGGGCGGGAAGCGAATCCCGGCGTACCGCGTGCCGCGTGGCGCGCTGCCCGTCCAGGCGCGGCTGTCGGGACCTGCGACCACGAGGTCGTCGTCCATCAGCAGCAGGTCCATGCAGCCGTCGGGGAGGATCCGGTACTCCCCGCCCGCCGCCGTCCGCGTCCACAGGTCGGCGCCGGGCACGCGCGCGGGGCGCTCCCGGTACGGCTCGACCGTTCCCGTCACGCTTCCAGTTTGCTACGGCGTACCGACAGTTTGCATCTGGGCGTCGTGGGCATGAGTACTGCCGTGACTCGTCGTGACGATTTGGCTGGGGTGCCGCTACTCGGTCGTACCGTGGCGCCCGAGGGGTCCGGGCTGGTGCTCGCCGAGTGGGAAGCCGCGGGGCGCACGACCGACGAGGTCGCCTGGCAGGCGCCAATGCACGTTCATCACGCTGACGACGAGGCCTGGTACGTGCTGTCTGGGACGATGCGGATGCGGATCGACGGGGAGGACTACGACGTCCCGGCCGGCTCCGGGATCGTGGGGCCGCGAGGTGTGCCGCATACGTTCGGTAACCCGGAGGCGGAGCCGGCGCGGTATGTGCTGGTGATGTCGGCGACCACACATGCGCTGCTGCGGGAGCTGCATGGCGGATTCTCGGGGGATGTGGCGGCGCTGTTCGAGAAGTACGGGTGTGCGTTGCTGGAGTGAGTGCTCAGGTTGGCAGTACCACGTCGAGGACCGGGACGCCGGTCGGAATGTACTTGACCAGGGCAACGTTCTCGCGGATCAGTTCGTCGCACAGCGCCGTACCCGTGCGGCGATCGATCACGGTCCGCCAGATCTCGTTGCGCCGGAAGTACTGCGCGCCGACCCGGAGGAACCGCTCGTCCTTGGCGAAGACCCGGTAGGTCGTCGCGGCCGGCCGATCGGCCCGGAGCTCGCCCTCGAGGTACCGCGCGCCGACGCCCACCTTGAGCTGGAACGTCTGCTCGGTGTCGTTACGAAACTGCAGATCCACATAGTTGTAGACGATGCTGCACCCCACACCCCACGGCAGCACCCGCCCGTTGTCCGGAAACGGGTCGAAGCTGTGCGTCGACCGCTCCGTCACGGTCAACGGCGAGTGCAGCACCATCCAGTGCAGGAGGTTGGCGAGCTGGCAGATGCCACCGCCGATCCCCGGCTTCGCCTCGCCGTTCGACAGCCGCATCCCCGGTCGGTAGCCCTTGTGGCGGGTCGCGTTCCCCACCACCTTGTTGAACGAGAACGTCTCACCCGGCCGAATCAGCAGCCCGTCGACCTGTGCACAGGCGAGCTTGAGATTCAGCACCTTGTTGTGCTGCATCCACATCTCGCTCTCCCCGAGCTGCCGCAACAACAACGACCGATGCTGCTTGATCCGGCGCGGTAAGCCGGCTGCGCTGCGGTCTGCGGCGTACGGCGTCGTGGAACGCATCCATTCGAGCCGTCTAACCGCCCGGTGATAGCGAACCGCCAACGGATACAGGCCCCGCACCCGCTCACTCCACCGCCGCCGCCCCACCACCGGCGCGATGCGCGCCCGCTCAGCCGCGGTGAGCTCGCCCACTCCAACCTGCCAAGCAGCAGCCGTACTCTCCGACATCCCGCCCCCCGACCAGAAGACCTCCGCCACCGTACGACCCACCCCACCCCAACCTCATGACAAACCCCCACAATCCAGTTGCACTCCCACCCCGCGCGCTAACCCCGCGGGACCGTCCATGGTCACCGCGGATTGTTCGAGGTGCTTGCGAGTGGCCCTGGTGCCGTGGAGCAGACTGGCGCCGTGGATCTGACAGCGAGGCGGGGATGTGGACAGGTCGTGGGCACCTTGGACAAGGTATTGCTTGTTCAAGGCCCCCATGGATTGTTCGAGGTGCTTGCGAGTGGCGCTGGTGCCGTGGAGCTGACAGCGGCGCGGGGGTGTGCACAGTCGGCGGTGGGCGTGGACAGGTCATGGGCACCTTGGACAGGCAATTGCCTGTCCGAGGTCACCGCGGATCGTCCAAGGCCCCACGGACCGTCCACGGTCCCCGCGAACTACCGCGGCGCCGCGCACTGACAGCCATCCGGAGGTGTGCACAGTCGGCGGTCGGTGTGGACACGTCGGGGCACCTTGAACAGGCAATTGCCTGTCCAAGGTCACCGCAGACTGTTCGAGGTGCCTGCGGGCTGTTCGACCGCGCGACCAGCGAACCGCTGTACGGCCCGGCAGAACGCATCACACCCAAAGCCCCACGTACGACCGAACTCAGCCCGCTGGGCATCGCCGGCGCTCCCAACCACTACCACCTCCGGAATCATCGGCTGGCGGACGTGCGTCACTCACCAAACCCAACTCATCGGCGTGTTTCAGGCGATGGTCAGGCTCGGGTGGGCCGGGGAGTGGCGGGTTGCTGAGTGGTGGGCGTCCGTCGGATCGACAGAGCTGGTGAGGTCAGCCGAGCTCGAGGGCGGTGGGATTCACCGGAGTCGACGTAGCTGGTGAGGTCAGGCGAGTTCGAGGGCGGCGGGATCCGCCGGAGCCGAGGTACCTGGTGAGGTCACCCGAGCTCGAGGGCGGTGCAGACCCAGCGGTGGCGGCGGACTTCGAGGCGGAAGGCGACGGCGCGGGAACGCTGGCCGTGGCGTACGTGGGCGGCAACCTCGGCGACGAACGGTTCGGGCATGAACACCCGCACCGAACGCACCATGCTCTTCTCCCGCGCGCCACGCGTGTCCGCGGTCGAGTTGAGCCCGAGGAGGCGCACACGGCGGTTCAGTTCCATGAACACGGCGTCGTCGGTGAACCGCACCAGCTGCGAAATCGGCCGATCTCCCGCGAGTACCTCGGACACCGCCTGCGCCATCCGCCCCGCCCAGGCCCGTACCTCCGGCAAGGGCGGCGCCGTCCCCAGCTCCCGCGCCTGCTCCTGCCCGCCCGCCGCCTCGGTGCCCCGAGCAACCTTCACCCCAGCGGCCTTGGTCGTTGGGGTTTCGGTGGCGGGAGTGGTGGCCTGCGGCGACTCGGCGCTGGTGGGGTCCGGGGTGACCTCGGGAACCACTGTCAGCTTTCGGCTGGGGTCGGTGGCTGAGGCCAGTTGCCGGCTCGGGTCAGCCTTCGAGTTGGGGTGCGTGGACACGGGGTCGAGGCCGAGGCGGGTGAGGGCTTGGCGCCGGAGTGCCAGGGCTCCGTGGGTGAGGTGATCGGCGTACCGCGCGGTGGCCGGCAGTGAGTGTCCCGAACCGCCCACCGACGACAGCCGCGGCCGCGTGATCTCGGCGAGCACCTGCTGCGGGTCCATGGCTGCGCCGACCGGTGCAACGGGGGTACCCGCGGGCTGGGTGAGTTTGGTGGTCGGCGAGGTCGGGGTGACGGCCATCGGAGCCTCCGGTGCGTCCGGGTGAGCGAGCGTCGGGTGGTGGTGAGCGGGGTCCGTCGTACGGGTGGGGACGACGGACAGCGGCGCAGTGGGGTGCGTTCCGTTCAGCTGGAGGTCGTCCGGCTGGAGGTTCTGGGGCTGGCTCATGTCACTGCTCCTGCTGCTGGGGCGGAAGGCGGTCGCCGGTCGGCGTGGGCGGGATGCGGAGGACCTGCCCGGGAAGGATGAGATCGGGGTCGCTCCCGATCACGTGACGGTTGGCGGCGTACCACTGCGGCCAGCGCGCTGCAATGGCTTCGGTGGTGGCGTTCGGGCCGAGTTCGCGGGCGGCGAGGCTCCAGAGGGTGTCGCCGTCGCGTACGACGATGCGGACGGGGACCTTCGGCCGCAGCTCGGTGTACCGGGTAGGTGCCCCCGACGTCGGCCGGTCCGGCACCTCCACTCGCTCCGGTGCCACGGTCCGCTCAGGGGTGGTCGGAGGCTCAGGCGTGGCCGGCGGCTCAGGCGTGGTCGGGCGCTTCGGCGTCGCTGCGCGTTCCGGTGTGGCCGCGCGTTCCGGTGTGGCCGTGCGTTCCGGTGTGTCCGTGCGTTCCGGTGTGGTGGGTCGGTCTGGGGTGGGCGCGGTCTTCGGCGACGGGGTGGAGCCCAGCACCGTGGACGGCGGCTCGGTCGCGCGGAAGTCCGCAGTGCGCTGACCGGTCTGCGGTTCGGTGGGGCGTTCCGGGGTGGGCGCGGTCTTCGGCGACGGGGTGGAGCCCAGCACCGTGGACGGCGGCTCGGTCGCGCGGAAGTCCGCAGTGCGCTGACCGGACTGCGGTTCGGTGGCGCGGTGGTCCGGGGCGATCTGGTTGGTGGGCGGCTTGCTCGCCTGAGGCGTGCTGTCGTTGCCGATCTGCACGGTCGAGCGCGGCTCTGTGGCGCGGAACTCGCTGGCACCCACCTGAGGACCTGTGCTGCCTGGCGCCAAGTTCCCGAGTGTCGCGTTCTTGGGTGCGGCGTTGCCCCCGCCCACGTTCTCGGACGGCGGCGTGTGCGATCGCGTTGCTGTGAGGTCCGGCGTACCGCCGAAGGTAGCGCTTGCACCTGTGAGGTCCGGCGTACCGGCGACCGCGTCGCTCGTGGCGCCTGGGGTCCATTGGCGGACGTGGGTGGTGTCGGCGGGGGCGGCGTGGGCGGCGGCGATGGTGAGGGGGGTGACGGCGGCGACGCCGAGGCCGGAGCGGAGGAGGGTGCGGGCGGTTTGTGTGGTGATCCGGCCCGCGACAACGCCGGCGAGGGTGCCGACCGCGCCGGGAAGCTGCTCGAGGACGGTCAGCAGGACGGCCAGCACCAGCCAGCCGTACGCGATCCAGGCGACCGTGCTGACCGCGAGGACGGTCAGCGAGTCGAAGTCGTACGTCCGGAGGCCGGTGATCGTGCCCGCGGTCATCCAGCGGAGCAGGAAACCGGCGACGACCAGCGCGAACACCGCGAAGGTGCCTTTGACCAGCCGGATCATCGCGTTCATCCCGCTTCCTCTCTGACCTATGAGTTTGCGTTAGTTTGCTTTGGCTTGACCACTATAGACCGCTGCTAGGCGTGGTTTGCAAGTCCTTGACCCACTCTGCGTCGGTATTCGCTGCGGACAGTGACGGGTCGGAGCGCGCGCCGGGACAGGGGACGGTAGGTTCACGGCATGCGGTGGGATGCGTTGTTCGCGGATCTGGAGTCTCAGTTCGAGGCGCTCCAGGACAGTGATCTGTACGGCGAGGTGGCGGATCGGATCCGCGCCGAGGTCGGGAAGATCACCGTGCTCGACCGGCTGCGTGGCGCGGTGAACACCGTCGTACGCGTCGAACTGAACGACGCCGATCCCGTCCGGGGGCTGCTCAGCCGGGTCGGGAAGGACTGCCTGCTGATCGAAACCGAGCGGTACGAGGAGTGGCTGATCCCGGTCGAAGCGCTCGTCGCCGTACACCGGTTGGGGCCGTGGGCGGAGCCGGCCGTCGGCGCGATCGAGGGAAAGCTCGGGTTGGCCCATCTGCTGCGCGGGATCGCTCGGGACCGGTCGCCGGTGACGCTGTTCTGCAGCGGCGGTGGACCTGTGACCGGCACCATCGACCGCGTGGGCGCAGACTTCCTCGAGATCGCAGAGCATCCACTGGACGCGCCGCGCCGGCGTACCGAGGTCTACAACGTGCGCCTCGTCCCCACCCAAGCCCTCAGAGCCCTCCGCCGCCGCTGACCCCCGCCTCACAGCCGCCGCCTCACAGCCGCCGCCTCACAGCCGCCGCCTCACAGCCGCCACTCGCTTCGGGCACCCAGTCGTCGGAACTCGCGATGCGGAGCTGCCAGTTGTCGGGGTGGTGGATTCCATGCCGGGCCTGGGGACAGGAAATTACGGGTCCACAAGCCCCGGTTCCTGTTCACACCCCCGGCATCTGCGTTCTGCACGGCGGCGCGGGCTCGGAAGTCGCGCTGCGGAGCTGCCAGTTGTCGGGGCGGTGAACATCAAACCGGGCCTGGGGACAGGAAATAACGGGTCCACAAGCCCCGGTTCCTGTTCACACCCCCGGCATCTGCCTTCTGCACGGCGGCGCGGGCTCGGAAGTCGCGCTG
>NZ_JBEZFT010000055.1:0-46778 GCF_040649595.1 Kribbella sp. NPDC048915
GGCGCGGTGGAGGGCTGGCCGGCCAGGGTGGAGAACAAGGCGTCGTCCGCCTGGGTGAGGCGCAGTTGCGGTTCGGAGAGGGAGCGAGTTCGGTGCGCTCATCGTCCAGCGCATCAGCGCGTCAGGCTGCTCTGGGTGCTGCGGTGCGACGTGGACGCCGCGGTGTGGGTAGAGCGGTGCGACGCGGACGCCGCGGTGTGAGTAGAGCGGTGCGACGCGGACGCCGCGATGTGTGTACAGACGCCGCGATGTGTGTACAGACGCCGCGGTGTGGGTAGAGCGGTGCGACGCGGACGCCGCGGTGTGGGTAGAGCGGTGCGACGTGGACGCCGCGGTGTGGGTACTGCGGTGCGACGTGGACGCCGCGGTGTGGGTACTGCGGTGCGACGTGGACGCCGCGGTGTGGGTACTGCGGTGCGACGTGGACGCCGCGATGTGTGTACAGACGCCGCGGTGTGGGTACTGCGGTGCGACGCGGACGCCGCGGTGTGAGTAGAGCGGTGCGACGCGGACGCCGCGGTGTGGGTACAGCGGTGCGACGCGGACGCCGGTGAAGTCCATCGGTGCGAGCTGGCTGGTGCGAGTTGAGTGCCGCGAGTTGAGTGGTGCGAGTTGAGTGGTGCGAGTTGAGTGGTGCGAGTTGAGTGGTGCGAGTTGAGTGGTGCGAGTTGAGTGGTGCGAGCGCGCCTGTGCACCCGGCCGGGCCGACGACTTACGCAGGGGCTCCCCGTCCCGCAATCAACCCCGCATGCCAGGCTCCACCGCAGATACCGCGGCGGCTAGGAGGCGGCCATCTCCTCGATCGTGAGGCCGCTGAGCACCGAGCGGGGCTCGGTGACGGTCAGGTCGAGGTCCGGGTCGGCGGCGCCGTCCTTGACCTTGACCAGCAGCCAGTCGGCGCCGGTGCGGGTGAACGCCCAGGCGCCGTTCAGCTTGACGCCGTGCAGTTGCACCTTCAAGTGCCCGCGCTCGATGGCCTCCGCCGGGTCGACCAGTTGCTGCCGGTCGTCGCGGGTCAGGTTCGTGTAGACACCGGCGTCCCAGACGATCACCGCCCCGCTGCCGTACTGCGCGTCGCGGTGCACCCCTTCGTACGACGCGTACTCCAGGTCGTGGTCGCTGGTGAACACCGCGAGCCGCTTCACCACCGGATCGAGCGACGGGCCACGCGGTACCGCCCAGGATTTCAGCACCCCGTCCACCTCGAGCCGGACGTCGTAGTGCAGCCGCCGGGCGTCGTGCAGCTGCACGACGAAGATCGGCTTGGACACCGCGGCTCCTTCACTCGTCGAGGGGTGGTGGTGCGGTCGCCGGCCGGTTCGCCGGGAGCGATCGGAGGCAATCGGGGTCAATTCGAATTACGGCTAACGGTCGGTCCGGTTGCGGTTGTAGTCTTGCGAATGGCTGAGCAACCAGCCCCACATACCACTCTCCATCATCCGCCCCTGTCCCGAAGCAGGTGCCATGCCCGTAGCCCCTTCACCGGCGCGGCCGATCGCCGTCCAGATCCTCATCGGCGGACGCTGGATCGCGGGCCAGGAGCTGGGCCGCCGGACCGGGACAGCCGGGACCGACGAGATCCTCGTCAGTCACCACGGCCATCTCGTCTGGGTCGACCAGCACCAGGTGCGCGCGTCCTGAAAGCTGAAATCCCTTACACCTAAGGGCTTTCAGCAAAGTGTTTTCGCAACCAGGTTCCCGATCTCGAGCGCGGACGCCGACCCCGACGGGTCGAACAGCGTCCTCGTCAGCGCGAACGTGACGCCTGAGCGCGTGTCCGCCCAGGCCGCGCTGCCGCCCATCCCCGGCCAGCCGATCGTTGCCGGGCTCTCCGCCGCGGTAGACCCCAACCGGCCGATCGCATAGCCGAGTGCCAACGTAGCCGGGTTGCCGAGCAGTTCATCCGGTGCGGTCAGCGCCGGTCCGGTGATGACCGGGACCGCCTCGGGCCGGACCAGTCGGACACCGTCGACCTCGCCAATGAGTCCGGCGTACAACTTCGCGATGCCGCGCGCGGTCAGGATGCCGCTCGACGCGTCCTCGATCGCGAGCTCCTCGGGCCGGTTGAGGAGGTCGGCCCGCGGCAGCATTGCCGGCGGCATCACTTTCTCGAACAGTTGTGCCAGCGACGCGAACGTTTCTTCGGCACCTGCGGGTTCCACCAGGCGCGCCAAGCGCGCGTGATGCTCGGCCGGCAGCGCGAAGAACACGTTTTCCGCGATCCCCAACGGGGTCACGATGTCGCGCAGGGCAGCAGAGATCGTCCGACCGGTCGCGCGCCGAACGATCTCCGCGACCAGCAGTCCGAAGGTCTCGGCGTGATAGGTCATCTTGGTCCCGGGCTCCCACCAGGGTTCCGCCGCGGCGAGCCGGGAGGCCTGCTCGGGTAGCGTTTTCCGGGTTGTTCCGGGTGGTAGCGCGGGCAGGCCGACGGTGTGGGTGAGCACGTGCCGGAGCGTTGCGCGCTCCTTGCCGTGCGCACCGAATTCGGGCCAGAGCTCGACGATCGGCAGGTCGTAGTCGAGCACGCCGCGATCGACCAGCACGTTGGCGACGGTCGCGGACGCCCCCTTGCCGGTGGATGCCGCGAAGAACAAAGTTTCCGGCGTGATTCCGGCACCGGCCACGGCGTCCACCACGAGCTCGCCGCGCCGGTACACCGCGACCTGCAGCCCGAGCTCGCTCTCGGCCAGTTCGTCGATCCGCCGCTGCACCTGGTCCTGAAGATCCATCAGGTTGTCCTTTCCCTCGCGGGTACGTCGGAATCCGGGGCGGGCTTTTGACACACTGCGCTGGTGGAACTGCGGCAGCTGGAGTATTTCGTGGCGGTGGCGCACGAGCGGAGCTTCACGCTGGCCGCCCGGCGGCTGCATGTCGTCCAGAGCGCGGTGAGTGCAGCGATTTCCGCGCTGGAGAAGGACCTCAAGGTCACGTTGTTCGAGCGCAACGCGCAGCGGGTGGTGCTGACCGAGGCCGGTACGGCGTTGCTCCCGGAAGCGCTCGCGGTGCTCGACGCCGTCCAGGGTGCTCGGGACGTCGTCGACGAGCTGGGTGCCGGGATGCGCGGACGCGTGCGCGTCGGGCTGTTGCCCGGGCTCGGACTGATCGATCTGCCGGCCGCGGCCGGCGAGTTCCGCCGGCGGCATCCGAATGTCGAGCTGGAACTGCGGGTCGAGCCGGAAGGATCGGCCGGGGTGGTCGTCGGGCTCCAGAACGGTGACATCGATGTCGGGTTCCTGGGCGTGGCGGAGGGCAGCGTGCCGCGCGACCTGACCGCGTGGGAACTGCTCCGAGTGTCGCAGGTGCTCGCCGTTCCGGTCGGCCACCGGCTGGCGCGACGGCGATCGGTGCGGGTCAGCGACCTCGCCGACGAGGCGTTCGTGGACTTCCCGCCCGGCTTCGGGACGCGGACGCTGATCGACCAGACCTTCGAGGCGGCCGGCATCGAGCGCCGGGTCGTCGTCGAGGCGCTCGGCATCGAGAACGGTGTGCAGTTCCTGTCGCACGGCGTCGGTCTCGGCATTTTCCCGAAGTACGCGGTGGCCGGGATCGACACGATCCGCGTGGTCCCGATCGAGGACGAGACCTTCCAGTGGTCGCTGTACATGGCGACGCTGAAGCGCCGGAAGCCGACCGCCGCGCTGCGGGCGCTCCTCGGCCTGGTCGGCAGCCATGTCCGCCAACCGCCGGGAACCGAACTCGGCAGTGACTTGGATCAATAGAATTGATCCTCCCATCGTTTTGATTCGTTGGATTTGATCCATCGTCCGGGCGCAGGATCGAGATGTCAGCAGGAACCGACATCGAGATCAGGAGCAGGACGATGACCGAGAACACCACCATCGAGCGGGTCGCCGTCGTGACCGGCGCCTCGAGCGGGATCGGCCGGGAGACCGCCGCCCGCCTCGGCCGCGACGGCTACGCCGTTGTGATCGGATACGCCGGCAGCCAGGCCGGCGCCGAGGAAGCCGTCAAAGCGGTCGAGCAAGCGGGCGGCCGCGCGATCGCCGTCCAGGCGGACGTCGCCGACGAGGCCGCCGTCGCCGCGCTGTTCGACCGCGCCGAGGCCGAGTTCGGCGGTGTGGACGTGGTCGTGAACGCGGCCGGCATCATGCCGCTCGCGCCGCTGGCCGACCTCGACCTCGAGGTCTTCGACCAGGTCGTGCGCACCAACCTGCGGGGCACCTTCGTGGTCGACCAGCAGGCCGTCCGCCGGGTCCGCGACGGCGGAGCAATCGTGAACATCTCCAGTTCGCTGACGCTGCTCGCGCGGCCGGCGTACTCGGCGTACGCCGCGACCAAGGGCGGCGTCGAGGCGATGACGCTGATCTTGGCCCGCG
Organism: Kribbella sp. NPDC048915; assembly: GCF_040649595.1. NCBI lineage: Bacteria > Bacillati > Actinomycetota > Actinomycetes > Propionibacteriales > Kribbellaceae > Kribbella > Kribbella sp. NPDC048915. The sequence goes on from NZ_JBEZFT010000055.1 coordinate 4,341, forward strand.
AGCTGCGCGGCCGGAACGTGACCGTCAACGCAGTCGCCCCCGGCCCGACCGCCACGCCGCTGTTCCTGAACGGAAAGCCGCAGGAACTCATCGACCGGATTGCCGCCGAGTCACCACTCGAGCGCCTGGGTGCGCCCGGCGACATCGCGGAAGTCATCGCCTTCCTGGCCGGGCCGGCTCGCTGGATCAACGGCCAGGTCATCTACGCCAACGGAGGTTCGGCAGCATGAACAAGACAAGCGTGAACAAGACAGTCCTGATCAGCGGCGCGTCCAGCGGGTTCGGGGCGCTCACAGCCCGGGCGCTGACCGACGCCGGCCACACCGTGTACGCCGGGATACGCGACCTCGCGGGCCGCAACGCGACCGCCGCCGCGGACGCCAAGCAGTACGCCGCGGCACACAACGTCAGCCTGCTACCGGTCGACCTGGACGTCAGCTCGGACGAGTCGGCGCTGCAGGCGGTCCGGACGATCGTCGGCGAGCAGGGACGGCTCGACGTCGTGGTTCACAACGCCGGCCACATGGTCACCGGGCCGGCAGAGGCGTTCACGCCGGAGCAGCTGCTCTCGCTGTACGACACCAACGTCGTCGGCGCCCAACGACTGAACCGCGCCGCGCTGCCCGTGCTGCGCGAACAGCAGGACGGGCTGGTGGTCTGGGTCGGTAGTTCGAGTACCCGCGGCGGTACGCCGCCGTACCTCGCGCCGTACTTCGCCGCGAAGGCCGGGATGGACGCGCTGGCGCAGAGCTACGCGCTCGAGCTGGCGCGGTTCGGGATCGAGACGACGATTATCGTGCCGGGCGCGTTCACCCACGGCACCAACCACTCCGTGCACAGCGGTACGCCGGCCGACACCGACGTGGTCGCGGCGTACGAGACGAAGTACGCCGGGCTGATGGACCAGGTGAGTCAGCGGCTCGCCGGGCTCGAGCCGGAGTCGGCGGATGTCGGCGAGGTCGCGCGGCTGATCACCGAGGTGGTCGGGACTGAGAAGGGCCGACGGCCGTTCCGGGTCAGCTACGACCCGTCCGACGACGGAGCCGTGGTGGTGAACGCGGTGGCCGATCGGGTCCGCGCGGAGTTCCTCCGACGGGTCGGGCTCGACGACCTGCTGCACCCGGTGCCGTGATCGATCTGCACGCGCATTTCCTGCTCCCGGCGTACGTGACTGCTGCCGAGCGAGCAGGCCATCTCCGGCCGGACGGGGCACCCCGCTGGCCCGGCGCATCGCGAGTTTCTCCGGTGCCGCGATGCCGAGGCTGACCTCGGCGGACGGCAGTGGTTACTGCTGCACCGACCGCCTCATATCGGCTGCGTAGTCGTAGGCGAAGCGGATCGTCCGCGCCCGCTCCTCGGCGGTGCCGACCGGGATGACGAGGAATTCGGTCGTCCCGGCATCCTTGAAGCGCTTCAAGTCCTGGATCACCGCCTCCTCGTCGCCGAGTACCGCGGTCTCCTCGACGCCGGCCTTGCCGCCCCGGTCGAGGACGGCCCGATAGGCCGGCATCTGAGCGGCGACGCCGAACGTGTCGCTGATCCATTGCCGGGTTGCGTCCGGGTCGTCGGTCAGCGCGACACAGACACCCGCGACCACCTCGGGCTCCGGCCGGCCCGCTGCGGCCGCCGCGCGGTCGATGGTGGGGCGGACGAAGTCCTCGATCAGTTCCGGTCCCATCCAGTTGGCCGCGGTACCGGACGTCAGTTCGCCGGCGATCTTCAGCATCCGCGGACCGAGCGCGGCCAGGACGAGGTCCGGGGCCGTGGCGCCGGGGACCTGGATCTGCCCGCGGGCGGTCAACCGTTCGCCCGTGTAGTCGGAGGCCTCGCCGGTCAGCAGCGGCGCCAGCGCCTCGACGTACTCGCGCATGTACGCAGCCGGCCGCTCCATGGACTGGCCCATGGCGCCTTCCACGACGTGCGGATGGCTTGCGCCGAGGCCGAGCGTCAACCGATTGCCGGTGACAGCCTGCACGCTGAGCGCCTGGGCCGCGAGTGCGAGCGGGTGCCGCGGGTAGACAGGCACGACGCCGACGGCGTGCGCGATTGTCGAGGTATATCCCGCGATGCCGGTGATCAGGGTCAGTGCGTCCCAACCGTTGCGTTGGCTGAACCAGAGCCGGTCGATCCCGGCGGCTTCGGCGGCCTTCGCCTCGGCGCCGATGTCCTCGACGGTCCGGCCGTCGTCCTCGATCCACAGTCCGATCTTCATGTCCACCAGTCAACGAGCCCGGAGGGTGCCGACCAAGACGCAGTTACGCTGTGCAGCGATAACGAATCGTGATCGCCGGAGGGTGTCCGATGGAGCTACGGCAGCTGCGGTACTTCGTCACCGTCGCCGAGGAACTGCATTTCGGAAAGGCTGCCGCGCGGCTGAACATCGTGCAGCCGGCCGTCAGCCAGCAAGTCGCCCGGCTGGAACGTGAGCTCGGTCTGCAGCTCCTCGATCGGTCGTCGCGGCACGTCCGGCTGACCGGCGACGGCGAGCGGATGCTGCGGGAGGCGCGGGCCGTCCTGTCCGCGGCGGACCACGCCGAGCAGGTCGCCGCGGAGCTCTCGTCGGGGCGGTGCGGCGTACTGCGGATCGGTACGGCGCCGGGCCTTCGGGACCGCCTGGAGCGCGGCCTGACCACGTTGCGGGCCGACGCGCCGAACCTGGACGTCCAGCTCAGTTCCCGGACGACGACGGAGTACCTGACCGCCTTGCGCTCGGGGGAGCTCGACGTCGCGTTCGTGCGCGGCGAAGTCGCGGCCGCCGATCTGCGGGTGATCGAACTCTGGCGCGATCCGCTGTCCGTCGTGGTGCCTTCGGCGTACCGCAGCGACGACGGCGTCAAGCTGATCGACCTCGCGGACCTGCCGCTGCGGCTGCCGCCGAATCCGTGGCTGCGGGAGGTCGTGATCGCGGCCTGCCGGGACGCCGGGTTCGAGCCGATCTTGGGCCGGCCGATGGACGACCTGGAGGCCACGGTGGTGGAAATCTCGACCGGCACGCCGGCCTGGACCGTTATCTACGGGGCCGGCTGCGGAACCGGCGACGGCGCGGTGTGGGTGGGCCGGTTCGCGCCGCCGCTCACTGCGCCGGGTCACCTGGTGGTCGGCCCGGGCGCGGACACGCACTGCGTCGACGCTCTGGCGCAGGCCTTCGCATAGACGGCCTCCGGCGGGCCCTGACAGCTCCGCCGGAGGCCGGCTGTTGATTCCTCAACAAGCATCGGATCGTACGACGGAAAGCGAGTTCCGAGGAGGGCTCGTCTCATAATTGGTCGCGAGAATTCTCACTCGAACTTTCGACGGCTCCCGGTGATAGGTGGCTGACAGCGCGGGATTAAAGTTGGTAGTTGCAACCAAATAGCAGGCTGGGTGAGGCCCAGATGTCAGCCGTTTCCGCCCCGGGACAGTGCCCGTCACTGCCCCGGTCCTTCGTGACCCCGCCGTACGAAACGGAACCCGATGTCTGCCACCCAGACCTCGCCGGCCGCACCCGCGGCCGGCCCCACCCCGCAGCGCTACCGCTCCCGGTACGCCGACGGCGACCCGCGATCCCCGGGCACCGCGTCGTCGTCCGCGTCGCCGCCATCGGGCCCGGCTGCACCTGCCGGTGACCCGGAGCTGTCGCACCGCGAGATCCTGGAGATCCTCGCCGGGCTGCTCGCGGCGCTGTTCACCGCGGTGCTCAGCTCGACGATCGTCAGCAACGCGCTGCCGACCATCATCGCGGACCTCGAAGGCACCCAGACGCAGTACACCTGGGTCGTCACCGCCAGCCTGCTCGCGATGACCGTGACCACGCCGGTGTGGGGCAAGCTGTCCGACCTGATGAGCAAGAAGCTGCTCGTCCAGCTCGCGATCGTCCTGTTCGTGGCCGGCTCGATGCTGGCCGGCGCCGCGCACAACGTGCCGTTCCTGATCGGGGCGCGGGTCGTGCAGGGGCTCGCGATGGGCGGGCTGATGGCACTCGCGCAGGCGATCATCGGCGCGGCGATCCCACCCCGGTCGCGCGGCCGGTACTCCGGGTACATGGGCGCGGTGATGGCGCTCGCCACCGTCAGCGGTCCGTTGGTCGGCGGGGTCATCGTCGACACCTCGTGGCTGGGCTGGCGCTGGTGCTTCTACGTGTGCGTGCCGCTCGCCGTCATCTCGCTGTTCGTGCTGCAGCGGTACCTGCGGCTGCCGGTACTGAAGCGGCAGGTGCAGATCGACTACCTCGGCGCGATCCTGATCGCGGGCGCGGCGAGCCTGCCGCTGATCTGGGTGTCGTTCGCGGGCGAGCACTTCCCGTGGTGGTCGTGGCAGACCGCGGCGTACCTGGGCGGTACGGCGGTGCTCGCGATCTTGGCCGTTGTCGTCGAGGTCCGTACCAGCGAGCCGCTCGTTCCGATCCGGGTGGTCCGCGAGCGGACGACAGCGCTGGCGATCGTCGCGAGTGTGGCGGTCGGGATGGGCATGTTCGGGAGCGCGGTGTTCCTCGGGCAGTACTTCCAGGTCGCCCGCGGGTACAGCGCGACCGAGGCCGGGCTGCTGACGATCCCGATGATGTTCGGGTCCTTCCTCGGGTCGGTGGGGTCGGGGCAGCTGATCACCCGGTTCGGCAAGTGGAAGCGGTACCTGGTGATCGGGGCGATCTTCCTCACCGCGGGCCTCGGGCTGCTCGGGACGATCGACCACACGTCGCCGTACTGGTACGTCGGCCTCGGAATGCTTGCCATGGGCATCGGTATGGGGATGACGATGCAGAACCTGGTGCTCGCGGTGCAGAACACCGTCGACGTCCGTGAGGTCGGTGCGGCGAGCGCGTCGGTGACGTTCTTCCGCAGCCTCGGTGGTGCTGTCGGGGTGTCCGTCCTCGGTGCGATTCTGGCGACTCGAGTGACCAGCCTCATCACCGAGCACCTGCGTGACCTCGGCGCGGGCGCCGCGGTCGGCAGCTCCGGGAGTCTGCTCGACGTGAACTCGCTGCCCGCGCCGGTGCAGGAGATCGTGCGGCATGCGTACGGCGACGCCACCGGGCTGATCTTCGTGATCGGCGCGGCGGCCGCTGCGGTGAGTCTGATCGCGGTGCTGTTCATTCGGGAGGTGCCGCTGCGGCAGACGGTCGGCATGACGGGCTCGTCGGATGCTGGTGTGGAGGGCGCAGCTGCCGCGGAGGGGTCGGCGGCTGTGGTTCCCGACGATCCGGCCGGGCGGGCTGCGGTGGTGGCGCTCGATGTGATCACGTCGGCGGAGCGTACGGCGCGGGAACGCGAACGCGAGGCCGGCGAGCGCGTCCAGGCGGCCGCGAACACCATCCGCCAGATGCGCACCGATGTCGCGGACCTGTTCACCCGCGTCGACCAGCAGATCGCGGCTCTCGAAAGCACCCTGCCTGACGCCGGCCTCCCCGAACCGGCCGCGGCGATCCTCGACGCCGAACGACCTGCCGAACTCGTCGACGAACTCCGCCGCTACGAACTCAGCGTCCTCAGCGCCAGCCAACGCACCGCCGACCACCTCCGCGAAACGGCCCGCGCGGACGCCGACCAGCTTCGGGAGAATGCCCGCGCCGAAGCAGACCACCTGCTGGCGGCCGCCCGCGCCGAGGAGTCCGAGGTCCGGACCCGCATCGCCGAACTCGAAGCCGTGGAACAACGCCTGCTCGGCGCCATCCGTACCACCCTCGCCGACCCCCGCGCCACGCACACGCCCACCCCGCACGACGGCCCGATGGCGTCCGGCAACGGTTGATCCCGCCGGGTCCCGGCGTGTCGGTGGCGGGTGGCATGCTTCGGGGTACGGCGTTCGAGGGAGTGGTGTGGGGTTGTGGGACGTGGACCAGGTGGTGGGGCTGGCGCCTGATGCTGCGTCCGTCAAGGCGGGCCAGGGTCTGGCCCGCAACGAGAAATGGGCGGACGCCGGTTCCAGCGAGCGGGCCGTGTGGGGGTCCTGCCAGGGCAGCGGCAAGCAGCCGTACCAAACCGGCGTCGATCTGGGCGGTCCGGCGTACAAATGCTCCTGCCCGTCCCGCAAGTTCCCGTGCAAGCACGCGCTCGGCCTGATGCTCCTGTGGGCGAACGGCGAGATACAGCACGCGGACGAGCCGGACTGGGTGCGGACTTGGGTCGACCAGCGCGCGGAGCGATCTGAGCGCCCTGAGCGGAAGCCGGGGGAGGTGGCCGACCCGATCGCCGCCCAGCAGCGCGCCGCTCGCCGCGCCGACCGCGTCTCGGCGGGGCTCGCGGAACTGGCGGGCTGGCTGGACGACCAGGTCCGCCAAGGCCTCGGCGGATTCGATCAGCGGGCGTACGCCGAGCTGAGCCGGCTCGCCGCACGCATGGTCGACGCGCAGGCACCGGGCGTCGCCGGAGCGGTACGACGAGCAGCGGCCGTCGTCGGACGTGGTCACGGCTGGCCGGGTGAACTGCTCGAAGAGCTCGCACTGATCCACCTGATCGTCGCCGCCCACGGTCGGCTCGACGAGCTGCCGCCGTCGCTGGCCGACACCGTGCTGTCGCGGATCGGCTGGTCGACCGAGACCGCTCGGGTGCTGGCCGAAGGCGAGCAGGTCGAGGACGACTGGCTGATGCTCGGCCGCGTGGTCGAGCCGGACGAACGCCTCACGGTCCGCCGCGTGTGGTTGCGTGGGGCAACGACTGGCCGGATCGGCCTGATCCTGACGTTCGCGGCAGCCGGCCGACCGCTCGATCCGCTGCCTGCCCGTCCAGGTGAGTACGTCCCCGGCGCACTCTCGTACTACCCCGGCGCACTACCGCTGCGCGCACTGCTCACCCAATCCGATCCGCGCACACCGGCACCACGCCCCACAGGTCACACGGTCCGCCAGGCGCTCGCGTCGTACGTCGAATCGCTCGCCGCGGACCCGTGGAACGAGCGCTGGCCCCTCGTGCTGCAGGATGTGCGCCCAGCACGACACGGCGAAGGATGGGCGCTGGTGGACGAAGCGGGCGACGGGCTGGAGTTGGTGCCGGGCTGGGATCCGCTGAAGCTGCTCGCGGTCTCGGCAGGCGACCCGATCACGGTGGCCGGCGAGTGGAACCGCGCCGGACTGCGTCCGATGACCTGTTGGCACCACGACCGGGCGGTGATCCTGTGAAGGGCTGGGACGGGCTGGTCAGCTCGGCGCTGCTGGGGACCGATCGTCGTCCGCCGCACTTCGAGGAGTTGCCGGAGCACATCCGGGAGCGGCTCGGCGGCGGCGGTCTGCTCGACGCGGCCGCGCTGGCGACCGTGTACAAGCGTGCCGGCCGCACCCCGCTCCGCAATCTCGAACCACTGTCGCAGGCGCCCGGTGCAGACCGGCCGTTGCCGCGTCCGGGTGCCGTCCGGCGCCTGGCCGCGATGCTCGGCGGATTCCAGACCGCCGCGCTCGGCGAATGGTTGCGGACGGCGGACGCGCACGGCTGGGGCGTACCGCCCGAGCACCTGCCGGCGCTGGCCGACTTCGCGCGTCATCGTGCCGAGTACCGACCGCTGGTGATCGCCGCCGCCGGACGCCGCGCCCGCTGGCTCGCGGACCTCAACTCCGAATGGCGGTACCTGCACGCAGCGGTTGCTGAGAGCAACGACCCGCAGCTGTGGACGCACGGCAACGCGATCCAACGCCGGACCTGGTTGCGCGCGCTCCGCTCGCACGACCCCGCAGCCGCACGTGAAGCGCTTCAAGACGTCTGGCCGACCGAATCTGCCACGAACCGCGCCGACCTCCTCGGTCTCTTCGCGGACAATCTCGAACTCGCCGACGAGGAGTTCCTGGAGTCCGCGCTCGACGATCGCTCCCGCGAGGTACGGCGTACCGCCGCGCGGCTGCTCGCGCGACTGCCGGGATCGCAGTACGGCGTCCGCATGACCGAGCGACTGCAGGCGCACCTGATGCCCACGCAGGGAGTGCTCGCGGTCGATCTCCCGCGCCGCCTGACACAGGCGATGGAACGCGACGGACTCGATCCGCAGAATCCGGAAGGCATCGGCAAGCGCGCCTGGTGGTTCCAGCAGATCGTTGCCAACACGCCTCTGGACGCGATGGAGCTCGCCTGGATCCACCTGGCCGTCGAAGGCTGCGGGCCGGAGGTGTTGCAGGCAGGCTGGGCCGAGGCCGCGATCCGCGAAGGCGACGGCGAGTGGGCCCGCGAGCTCCTGCTGGCCAACGCAGACACCGGCAGCCGCGGCCCGGCCGAGCTGCTGCGCCTGTTGCCGCCGGACGAGTGGACGGCCGCAGTCGACATCTTGCGGAGGTCCGTCGACGTGACCGAGCTCGTCGGCGGCTTGCCGGTTCCGTGGCCGGCGCCGCTCGGTCGGATGATCCTGGACCAGCTGGCGAAGGTCGGCGCCAACCGCGCCTGGGCCCGGCTCGCCAGTATTGCGGCCCGCGCCGTGCCGCCCGACGTACTCGACCATCCGATCACCCGCGAACCCATCGGCGAGGAAGACACCTGGCGCCGCCGCCTCGTCGAGACCCTGACCTTCCGCCGTGAAATGTACGAGGAGCTGACATGACCGAGGTACTGCGCCCGCACGCGGAAGTCGAGTACGCCGACGAACTCGAGGCGCTGCGATCGACCGACGACCGGCCGCGACCGCCTGCGTGGCAGCTGTCACCGGCTGCCGTCGTGACGTACCTGCTCGGCGGCCAGGCCGGATCGACGGAGATCTCGCCCAAGTACGTCGGTCCGCGCCGGCTGGTCGAGGTCGCAGTCGCCACCCTCGCGACGGACCGCGCGCTGCTGCTGCTCGGCGTACCGGGAACGGCGAAGACCTGGGTCAGTGAGCACCTCGCCGCGGCCATCAGCGGTGACTCGACGCTGCTCGTCCAGGGGACGGCGGGCACCGCGGAGGAAGCGATTCGCTACGGCTGGAACTACGCGCAATTGATTGCCCAGGGCCCCAGTGAGGCGGCGCTGGTACCGAGTCCGGTGCAGCGGGCGATGACCGAGGCCAAGATCGCCCGGGTCGAGGAGCTCACCCGGATGCCGTCCGACGTGCAGGACGCGCTGATCACGATCCTGTCCGAGAAGGCGCTGCCGATCGCCGAGCTGGCCACCGAAGTCCAGGCCCGTAAGGGATTCAACGTCATTGCCACGGCCAACGATCGCGACAAGGGCGTGAACGAACTGTCCAGCGCGCTCCGGCGACGGTTCAACACCGTCGTGCTGCCGCTGCCCGAATCCGCCGAGGACGAGGTGGAGATCGTGGCACGCCGGGTCGCGCAGCTCGGATCGGCGCTCGAGTTGCCGCAGCCGGACGCGGCGCTGGACGAGATCCGCCGCGTGGTGACGGTCTTTCGCGAGCTGCGCTCGGGCCGGACCGAGGACGGCCGGACCGCGGTGAAGTCGCCCTCCGGCACACTGTCCACCGCGGAGGCGATCAGTGTCGTCACCGGCGGCCTCGCTCTCGCCGCACACTTCGGGGACGGTGTCCTGCGGCCGACGGACGTGGCCGGCGGCATCCTCGGTGCGGTCGTCAAGGACCCGTCCGCGGATCGCGTGGTGTGGTCGGAGTACCTCGAGACGGTGGTCCGGGAGCGCGACGACTGGGCACCGTTCTACCGCGCCTGCCGAGAGATCTCCGGATGACCGTTCACCTGTTCGGCATCCGGCACCACGGGCCGGGTTCGGCGCGTGCGCTGGCGACCGCGCTGGCCGAACTGCAGCCCGATGTCGTTGTGATCGAGGGCCCGCCCGAGGCCGACAAGATCGTCCACCTCGCGGCCTCGGAGGAGATGGACCCGCCGGTCGCGCTGCTCGCCTACGCGGTGGACGACTCCACACGGGCAGCGTTCTGGCCGTTCGCGGTGTTCAGCCCGGAGTGGCAGGCGATTCGTTACGGCCTGGCGGCCGGGGTGCCGGTGCGGTTCTGCGATCTGCCGGCCGCGCAGCAGTTCGCCTCGTCGGGCGGACGGTCGATCGCGATGGATCCGCTGGCGACACTCGCCGAGGCGGGCGGGTACGACGACCCGGAGCGCTGGTGGGACGACGTGATCGAATCGCGGCGCGGAGGTGCCGAGCCGTTCACGGTGATCGCCGACGCGATGCGGGAGCTGCGCCGCGGCGAGCAGACGACCGGTCGGGAGGCGCAGCGCGAGGCCTACATGCGCACTGTGCTGCGCAAGACGATCCGCGACGGGTTCGAGCGGATCGCTGTGGTCTGCGGTGCGTGGCATGTACCGGCGCTCGAGCTACCGTTGCCTCCGGCAACACATGACCAGCGGATCCTGAAGGGCTTGCCGAAGCGCAAGATCGCCTGTACCTGGGTGCCGTGGACGCACGGCCGGCTCGCGGCGACGAGTGGGTACGGCGCCGGCATCACGTCGCCCGGGTGGTATCACCACCTCTTCACCGCACCTGACCAGATCACGACCCGCTGGCTGTCGAAGGTCGCTCAGGTGCTGCGCAACGAGGACCTGCCGGTGTCCAGCGCGCATGTCATTGAAGCGGTTCGGCTCGCGGACACGTTGGCCGCGCTGCGTGAGCGTCCGCTGGCCGGGCTGAGCGAGGTCACCGAGGCTACGCGGGCAGTACTCTGCGGCGGGAACGACGTACTGCTTGATCTGGTCACGCGGGAAGCCGTCGTCGGTGAGCTGCTCGGGTCGGTGCCCGGCGAGACGCCGCAGGCACCGGTGGCGGCGGATCTGGCCGCACAGGCCCGTCGGTTGCGGCTGCGGCGGGACGCCGCCGAGCGCGTGATCGAGCTCGACCTCCGCAAGCCGAACGACCTGGAGAAGTCCAGACTCCTGCACCGGTTGCGGATCCTCGGTGTGGACTGGGGGGTGCCGGCCGCGGACGAGCGGCGTGCGCAAGGAACCTTCCGGGAGATGTGGCGACTGGCGTGGGATCCCGGCCTGGAAGTGGAGCTCGTGGCCGCGGGCGCGCACGGTACGACGGTGCTCGGCGCCGCGACGTCGGTGATGCTGAAGGACGCGGACTCGCCGACTCTCGCCGATGTCACGGCGGCGCTGGAGAAATCACTTCTCGCCGATCTCCCTGAAGCGCTTCAACCGCTGCTGCAGGGGATCGACACCCGAGCGGCGGCCGACGCCGATGTGGGGCATCTGATGGCTGCGTTGCCCGCGTTGGCGCGCGCCTCGCGGTACGGCGACGTCCGAGGAACCGATACGGCCGGGTTGGCAGCGGTCGCGGGGCGGATGGTGTCGCGCGTGTGTGCAGGTCTCGCGCGGACCGTGCACGGCCTCGACCCGGAAGCGGCGGCCGCCGTCCAGGAGCTGATCGACGGCGTGCAGGACGCGACCGTGCTGCTGGCCGAGGACGTGCGCTCGGAGTGGCTGAACACGCTTCAGGGATTGAGCGATCGGGTCGCGGTGCCGCCGCTGATTCGCGGGCGGTTGACGCGTTTGATGCTGGACACGTCACGGTTGCCGGATCACGAGGTGGCGCTGCGCTTGGGGCGGGCGCTGTCGCCGGGCACACCGACCGCGGACGCCGCCGGGTACGTCGAGGGATTCCTGGCGGGCGGCGGGTTGTTGCTGGTGCACGACGAGCGGTTGCTCGCGATGGTGGACAGCTGGCTGGCGGGGATCCCGGACGACGCGTTCGTGGAGGTCTTGCCGTTGCTGCGGCGTACCTTCGGCACGTTCGCGGCGCCGGAGCGACGCTCGATCGGCGCGCGAGCCCGGGTGCTCAGCGATCCCACGGCGGCGGTCGTTGCCGACGACGACGATCTCGACGCGGAGCTGGCGGCGACCGCGCTGCCGGTGGTCGCGCAACTGCTGGGGGGCTCATGAACGACGAACGACTGCGCCGGTGGCGCCTGGTGCTGGGCGCGGAGGCCGAGGAGGAGACCGGTACGACGCTGGCCGGCGCGGATCGTTCGGTGGACGCGGCGCTGGCTGCGCTGTACGACGCCGGTGAAGGTGAGGCGGGCACACAACGATCGGCCGGGTTGGGTTCGTCGGCGCCTCGGGTCGCGCGCTGGTTGGGCGACATCCGGCAGTACTTCCCGAGCACCGTGGTTCAGGTGATGCAGCGGGACGCGGTCGAGCGGCTCGGGATCACGCGGATGCTGATGGAGCCCGAGCTGCTCGGTGCGGTCGAGCCGGATGTTCATCTCGTGTCGACGCTGCTCGCGCTCAACGAGGTGATGCCCGAGGAGACCAAGCAGACCGCGCGCGAGGTCGTTGCGCGGGTGGTGGCCGAGCTCGAGGCACGGCTGGCCGAGCGGACGCGGGCGGCGGTGACGGGCGCGCTCGACCGCGCGGGCCGGACGGCGCGGCCGCGGCACTCGGACATCGACTGGGACCGGACGATCCGGGCCAACCTCAAGCATTTCTCGCCCACGCTCGGGACGATCGTCCCGGACCGGCTGGTCGGGTACGCGCGGCGCAACCACAGCGTCCAGCGCGACATCGTGCTGGCGATCGACCAGTCGGGATCGATGGCGGAGTCCGTGGTGTACGCGTCGCTGTTCGGCGCCGTCCTCGGGTCGATCCGGACGCTGCGGACCTCGCTGGTGGTCTTCGACACCGCGGTGGTGGACCTGACCGACCAGCTGGACGATCCGGTCGACGTACTGTTCGGGACGCAGCTGGGCGGCGGAACGGACATCAACCGTGCGCTGGCGCACTGCGAACAGCTCGTCACGAAGCCGGCCGAGACGGTGCTCGTCCTGATCTCCGACCTCTACGAGGGTGGGGTGCGGGAGGAGCTGCTGCGGCGGGCGCGGTCGCTGGTGGAGTCCGGCGTACAAGTGATCGCCCTGCTCGCACTGGCCGACTCAGGCACCCCGTCGTACGACGCGGAGAACGCGGCCGCGCTCGCGGACCTCGGCGTACCGACCTTCGCCTGCACCCCGGACAAGTTCCCCGACCTGATGGCGGCCGCGATCCGCCACGACGACGTAGCCACCTGGGCCGCCACCAACCTTTGAGAACGGTCGGTTTCAGCCGGCGATTTCCAGGATGTCGATGGGGGTGTGCGGGTCGGCCTCGGCGAACCGGAGGGCCCACTGGACGGCTTCTTCCTTGCTGTCCACGCGAATGATCGACACGCCCGCGACCAGCTCCTTCGTCTCGGCGAACGGGCCGTCCACAACGCGCGGCTGCCCCGGCGCCGGGAACGTGATCCGCGCCCCGCTCGAGCTCGGCATCAGCCCCTCGCCGAGCTCGAGCACACCGGCCTGACGCATCTCCTCGAGCACGGCGTCGGCCCGCTCGAGCATCGCCGGATCCGGCGGGTTGCCGGCCTCCAGGTTGTCGTTGGTCTTGTGCAGCAGCATGTACCTCATAGCGCAGACCTTAGCTCCGCCCACAGCGCCGCAGGCACTTCGTAGTCGTGCCACGCCGCCACCTGCGAGATCTCCCGCGGACTGCGGGCACCGACCAGCACGGCGCGTACGGCGGGATGCGTCAGCGGGAGCTGTACGGCGGCCGCGAGCAGCGGTACGTCGTACGCGCGGCAGAGCCGGCGCAGTACGTCGATGCGCTCGAGGACCTGCTGCGGAACGCGTTCGTAGCCGTGCGGTGCGCCGTCCGCGGTGTCGGCGAGGACACCGCCCTGGAACACGCCAGCGGCGATCACCGCGACGCCGAGCTTCTCGCACAACGGGAGCAGATCGTCGGCGCCGGACCGGTCGAGAAGCGTGTATCGACCCGCGAGCAGCACGACGTCCGGGCCGCCGTCGGTCTCGCGGAGGAATCGCGCGGCGACGTCGGCGTGGTTCACCCCGAGCGAGATCGCCCGGATCGTTCCGCGCCCGCGGAGCTCGGCCAGCGCCCGGAAGGTCTCGGTCGATGCGTTCGGGAAGTCCAGCTCGGGATCGTGGATGTGCAGCACGTCGATCCGGTCGATCCCCATCCGCTCCAGACTCGCTTCGAACGAGCGGATCGTGGCGGCATACGAGTAATCCAGCCGGGGCCCCACACCCCGCGGCGGGTCCGCCCAGATCGGTTGCAGATCCCGACCACCCGGCTCGATCAGGCGGCCGACCTTGGTGCACAGGACGAACTCGTCCCGTGGCCGGCCGCGGAGCGCGATACCGGCGCGCTGTTCGGACCGGCCGTACCCGTACACCGGCGCGGTGTCGAACAGGCGCACGCCCAGCTCCCACGCGCGGTCGATCGTCGCCACCGCCTGCTGCTGCGGAACGGCCGCGAACATCCCGCCGATCGAGGCCAGGCCCAGCCCCAGCTCGCTGACCTGCAACCCCGTCCGCCCCAACTCCACCGTCCGCATGTCTCAGACCGTAGAGGGCCCCACCGACAGCCCACGCCGCCCGCGACCTTCCGTGGGGCGTGCGGAGGCGGCACGATGCGGGGATGGGTGAGATTGCGGAGCGCTACCGGCGGCGGGCCGACGCCTTCGAACGGAAGGTCGCGGCCGTGCAGCCGGACCAGTGGGAGAACCAGTCACCGTGCGAGCGCTGGACGGCGCGGGACGTGGTCGATCACGTCGTCACGATGCACGCGGCGATGCTCTCGCCGGTCGCGCGGAAGCTGGAGCCGGCAGCCGATCCGCTGACCGCGTTCCAGGAGGCGCGGGCCGCGATCGAGGACGTCCTCGACGACCCCGTCGCCGCGCTCACCGAGGCCGACACCCCGGCCGGCACCTTGACCACCGAGCAGCACATCGACCAAGTGGTCTCCGACGACCTGGTGATCCACGGCTGGGACCTGGCCCGCGCGACCGGCCAGGACGAGACCATCGACCCGGTCGAGGTCGAGCGCCTGTGGACCGCCGCGGTCGCGGTCCCGCCCGAGCTGATGGCGAAGTTCCGCACCCCCGGAGCCTTCGGCGAAGGCATCGAGGTCTACGGCCCCGAGGTCCCCGTCCCACCCGAAGCCACGCTCCAGGACCGCCTCCTCGGCTACCTGGGGCGCCGGCCCTGAGCGACCGGGCCAACCGTCGACTGTGTGTGTGGGGGGCGCGTCAGACGTTGAGCAGGTGGGCGAGGGTGCTGGGCGCGTAGTAGGTGGTGGGGTCGGGGCACGTCGGCGCCGTGGCCAGTTGGGCCGGCGTGCTCATCAGGACGGCGTGACCCTTGGCGATCGCCGGCTCCAAGTACTCGTGGCCGGGCAGGTTCGCGACGGCCGTGCGGCAGCCGAGGGCCATGCCTTCGAAGAGGGCGGTGGTCGAGACACCGACCTGGTACGTCGCGGTCGCGAGCAGGTCGAGCGTGCTGCCGCCGGTCGAAAGCTGCACGCCGGCCGGCAGGCGGTAGTCAGCGGCCCGCTCGCTCGGGTGCGGTCGGTACTGGATCTCCAGCTCCGGGTACTCCGCGGCGACCGTCCCCGCGACCTGCAGCAGCTCGGCGCCGATCGTCCCCTGCGAGAGGAACACCACCTGCCGCGGATCCTTCGGCGCCGGCGCGGGCAGGTACGGCGCCCCCATCACCTCGGTCCGCATCCCGGCCGGCAGCTCCGCGACATCGGTCCAGTACGACCCGAAGCACCACAGCTCGTCCGGCTGGTCCGCGACCACCGGCCGCCCCGGATAGCTGTACCCGAGGTGGAACGGACTGATCGCCCCGTGCTGCAGCTCGACGACCCGGATCCCGAGGTCACGAGCAGCGCCGACGATGTGCTGATGGAAGTAGGCGACGACCAGGTACACCGTCGACACCCGGTGCTTGCGCAGCAGCGTGCGGTACAGCGCCCGGAGCCGCCGGTGCTTCGGGATCTCCCGCGCCAGCAGCGCGCCGATCGGAACCCGGACACCGGTCAGTTTCTCGAGCGCCGCCGCGATCCCGCGGTCGTCGACAGAACCCCGATGCAGCGCCCCGGCGGCGGACGTGAAGAAGTCGAGGTTCTTGCTGCCCGGCAGCGGCGTGCCGTTGATGCCCGAGTCCAGTACCAGCGCCCGCTCCCCGAGTGCGGCCCGGAGTTCGTCGGTGTAGATCTCGACACCGTTCGGTTTCCGCGGGTGCGGGACGACGAGGGCGTCGTACCGCCGGGGGAACGGGTTGCGCGTCACGACGCCAGCGACGTGTTTCCCGACCAGGGCGGCCTTGTCGTACGGCGTCCGCCGGACCGGATGGGGTGCGCCGTGGATGCCGGAGCGCCGGGTCAGCTCATGGAAGACGCGCATCCGGATGATCGGCCAGGGGTGTGTCCCCCGGGTCTGCCAGGTCAGCAGGTCGAGGTCGTTCTCCACCGTCCAGATCGCCCGGCACAGCTCCGCCACCGTCGGCCGAACCGTGCCGTTCCCGGTACTCGTCATGGTTGATCCCCACTATGCCCGCCAGACTGCCGACGCCCGAGAAGAACCGGCGGACTGCCTTCAGCAGGTGCGTCTTCCGGCCGAGCAGCAGCCCGGCGAGGGCGAACCCGATCGCCGAGACCACCCGGGCGGAAGCATAGGCCAGCACCAGGACGTAACTGACCGCGCCCGGGCGGATCAGCAGCCGGCTGATCGTGTCACCGCTGCCGGAGCGGAACGCCCGGCGGACCAGCCAGCTCAGCGTGGTGCGAGTGACCGGCACCTCCTCGCGGATGCAGGCTTCCTCGCACCAGACGATCCGGAACCCGGCGCGGTGTACGCGCAGGAAGAAGTGCAGGTCACTGGACCCGGTGTACCGGAACGCGGGATGGAATCCGGGGGTCACCGCGTGGTAGACGCGGCGGCTGACCAGGGTGTTGTTCGTGTACGCCTTGCGGAGCTCCTCGCCGGTGGTGTGCCGGCCGGTGGAGTCGTGGACGTCGCTGTAGTGGTTCCACGGCGGGGCACCCGGCGGCAGATCACCCTTCACCGGGCCGGTGACCACGTCGGCGCCCGTCGACTCCCACGCCTCGAGCAGCGTCCGCAGCCAGCCCGGCGGCGCGACCTCGTCGTCGTCCACGAAAATCAAGGCGTCGTCGTCCCAACACAGCTCGACGGAGCGCTCCCGGGCGAACGGAATGCCCGGCTCGGGTTCCACCACGGACTCGATCGGGTACGGCGTCCCCTCGCCGAACTCGTTCAGCACCTGCTTCGCGGACCCCTCCGCGTCGTTGTCCACCACGACGATCCGGACCGCGTAGTTCCCGTTCGGCGGCAGCTCCTGCGCCTGGAGACTGTTCAGCAAGCCCCGTAACAGAGCAGGTCGCCGGAAGGTGATCACCGCGATGGCGACACTCGTGCTCATGGCGCCCGAGACTATCGGTCCCACCCAACCCCCGCCCATCGATCGCGTGTGAAATGCCTCCCTGTAACGCCCCGCCGCACTGAACTGCGCTCCTCTCACGCCCGGTATCGAGCGGATCCGGGCGGTTCCGGCGCACGGCTCGAACAGGCGATGTGGGTGGTTCCCACAGTCATGATGATCTCAAGGCCCCGAGCGGTTGCATTCGGCCTGGAATTTCCTCAGACCCGGCCGGTCCGTTCAGGCGCCGGTCGGCGGTAAGGACGGAGCAGGGCGGACCAAGGGATTGTGGGAATGATGACAACGATGAAAGCACAGTTCACGATGACGTCCTGAGTCGCGGGGTCGAGTGTTCCGGTCACGGCGCGCGGAAGCGCGACCAGTCCCAGCCACAGAACCTTCCACAGGACCTCCAGCACCAGCACGGGCAAGAGCTGGATCGGGTAGCGCAGACCGAGGAGCGCCAGCAGCGACATCGCGGTCAGGAGACACAGCGTGACGCTCTCGTACAGCGGCAGCGTGTGCGCTCTCGGTAACAGCGGCCACTTGACGGTCGCGAGGCCGAGGCCCATAAAGAGGTAGCCGAAGCGGAGCAGATTCAGGCGGAACGGATTCAGACGCAGCATGGCGCGCCTCCTAGTCGAGCGGCTGGACGGAGATCAGCGGAAGCCCGAGGTCCCGGATCCGGGCGAGCAGGCCGTGCAGATCGGCCTGGTCGGCGACGGAGCCCCGGAGCGTGGTGGTGTCGTCGGGCTCGGTGGTGAGCGTGAAGCCGGCGAACCAGTCGGACCAGCGCGGATCGAGCCGGCCGGCGACCCGCAGTTCGTACGTCGTCATCGCGACCGCCGGATGATCCACTCGGCGAGCGCCGCGTTCAAGCGCGGGATCCAGCCAGCCGATCGCACGAGCGTCCCGGCGTACGCGCTCATGACGTCGCCGTTGTCGCGACCGTCGCCTGCTGCCGCGCCGACGTTGTGCTGCGCCACAGCGAGTAACCGAGGGCGATCAGGGCGATGGCGTTCGGGAACGCGAGCAGACGGTAGAACGCGTCCGGCATCACAGCCAGCGCGGCTGACACGAGCCCACCGACGGCCAGCAGCACCGTCGCCCACCGGGCCAGCACGCCCGCGCGGAACAGCGCGATACCGAACAGCAGTCCGCCGGCCAGGTACGCGAATCCCTGAATCCGCAGTACGGTCCCCAGTGCGCCGATGTCGCCGGCCGCGGTACCGCCGGACGCCGCCTCGAGGACGTCGCGCACATAGTTCGGGTCGGTGTCCACGATCGCCGGCAGGACGTACCCGGTCACGAACGTGGTGCAGAGGATCGACAAGTAGCCGAACGCGAACACGACGTACCCGATCAGGCCGAGCAACCCGTTACGCCGCGCCTGGCTCACGTACATGCCGGTGATCCCGACCAGCGCCAGCGACGCCATGACGAGCTTGAGGGTGTTCCGGACGGCGACCTCAGTGGTGACGATCGTGTTCACATCGAGATGCGGATGCCCCAGTTGCACGCCGACGAAGATCACCCCGGCAGCGACAGCGGAAGCGCCGGCCGCCCGGGTCAGTGTGCTCGCGGTGCTGCTGGTGGGTGCGGTGCTGGTGGATGCGGTGGTGTTCATGGTCCGGCTCCTCGCTGGCCTGGTTCTGCGGATACCCGGAACGTAGGTCGCCATGTAGTGACCCGACGTCACCACATCTGGTGACCCATCGGGTGATCTTGGGCGGGCAGGTCAGAGGAGGCCGCGGTCGCGAGCGCGGCGGACGGCGCCGGTGCGGTTGGTTGCGCCGAGCTTGGTGAAGATGCGCTTGGTGTGCGTGCGGAGAGTGTTCAGGGAGACGTACAGCCGGCGGGCGATCTCGGGCCCGGTGAGCTCACTGTCCAGCAACCGCAAGACCTCCAGCTCCCGCCCGGTCAACGGGTCCGGCATTCCCACAGCGCCCACCTCGGAAGGCATGAGCTTCGGGACCTCTTCGAGGAGCAGACGCCGATACTGCGACGGCTCCGGTGCCGCGTCCAGCGCCTCCTGCAGGACCGCGAGCGCCGCGGACCGCTCGCCGCGGGCCTGCAACGCCGCCGCCCGCAGTACGTCGATCTCCAGCAGACTGCCCGCGCGCCGGCCGACCGCGTCCCTGCGCAGCCGATCCAGTAATCCAAGCGCATCGTCACCACGCCGAATCAGCAACCGAGCCCAGGTCAGCTGCTCGTACTCATGCAGGTACGCCGCCGTCCCACCCGCGCCACTCGACCCGGTGCCGCGGGCCCAGGCCTCGGCTGCGATCAGGTCGCCGGCTGCCAGCTGAATTCGGGCCCGGATTGCCGGGATGGGGCGCAGCTCCGGGTACGAGCCACGTCGGTAGATCCGCTCGGCCTCGGCGAGGCGGGTGAGGGCCTCGGCGAACTCGCCCCGCGCTCCGTGCAGCTGTGCCATCGCGACGTACCAGCGGTACCGGTTCTCGGTGATCGAGCCTTGTTCGGCGAGGTGGCGTGCGGTGTCGAGGTGTGCTTCCGCGGCGGGTAGGTCGTTCAGTTCCCGGTCGAGTTCGGCCAGGCCGACGTGCAGGTCGGCGGTCACGCGGGGGTACGGTTCGCCGTTCCGAATGAACTCCGCGAGGGTTTCCTCAAACGTTTTCCGTGCGAGCGCTGGTCGGCCCGCGGCGACCCACAGGTCGCCCAGCACGATCGCGCTGTCCTGCTCGTCGACGAGGTTGCCCGCGGCGTGCAGCTCGCGGACCGCCTGGGCGTACGTCGTGAGCGCCTCGTCGACCGCACCGTCCGCCCACGCCGAGAGCGCCAGGAAACCGTGTGCGGCACCGTGGACGAAATGGTCCTCCGGGCCGGCCCGCTCCAGCGCATGACCTGCGGACTCGCGGGTCGCCTGGACATTTCCGCGTGCCTGCGCGAGGGCGGCCCGGTACACCCAGATCATGGCCGGCGCGGTCCGCAAATCCTCGGTGTCCACCCACGTCGCGGCCGCCTCGGGATCCTGGGCACCGGTCGCGAGTGCCGCCTCGGCCGCGTCGAGCCGGCGCTCCATCGCGTCCAGCTCACCGCCCATCATCGACGCCCAGGCGGAGAGGACACACAGCACCGGGCTGTTTCGTACAACGTTTTCCGGCAGCTCCCCGATCCACTCGAGGAGCAAGGTGTCCTGCCGTGTCCGCCGGGTCTCGGGCAATGCCAGCTCGATCAGCCGCCCGGCCCGTACGTGATCGCCTGCGGCCAATACGTGTCGTACCGCTTCGGGCATCAGGCGCTGCCCGGCGTACCAGTCGCTGGCCGCCCGATGCAGGCGTGGCAGTTCGCCCGGGTGCTCCGCGAGCAGACGAGCGCGCAGTACGTCGCGGAACAGGTGGTGGTACCTGTACCAGCGTCGATCGGCGCTCAGGGCAACCAGGAACACGTTGTTCCGATCGAGTTCGTCCAGCACCCGATCGCTCCCAGACCGGCCGGTGACCGCGTCGCACAAAGGTCCGGTGAGTCCGTCGAGGACGGAGGTGTGCAGCAGGAAGTCGCGCAGGGCAGCGGGTTGTCGCGCGAGTACCTCGTCGGCCAAGTAGTCGATCACGAACCGATGGCTGCCGGTGAACGCATCGATGAAACCGGCAGTATCCGAAACACCCCGCAGCGACAGCGCAGCCAGTTGCAGGCCGGCTGCCCATCCCTCGGTCCGTTCCTCCAGCGCCTGGATGTCGTCGGCGGCCAACTGCAGGCCCATGACGTCGTTGAGGAAAGCCCCCGCTTCCGCTGCGGCGAAGCGCAGATCGTCCACCCTGAGCTCGATCATCTGCCCGCGGCTGCGCAGCCGAGCCACTGGGAACGGCGGATCCGCCCGAGTCGACACGACCAGGTGCAGGTGGTCGGGAAGATGATCGAGCAAGAAGGCGACCGCCTCGTGCACCTCAAGCGCTTCAATCACGTGGTAGTCGTCCAGCACGAGGACCGTCGGCCCATCCAGTCGGCCCGCGAAGTCGTTCACCAGCGCGGTCAGTGCCGCAGGAGTGGGTACGTCGGGCGCGGGCGGCGCGACCGCGATGCCGGG
This sequence comes from Kribbella sp. NPDC048915, assembly GCF_040649595.1. Classification (NCBI taxonomy): domain Bacteria; kingdom Bacillati; phylum Actinomycetota; class Actinomycetes; order Propionibacteriales; family Kribbellaceae; genus Kribbella; species Kribbella sp. NPDC048915. The sequence goes on from NZ_JBEZFT010000055.1 coordinate 25,450, forward strand.
CAGTGCCGCCCAGAGATGTGCCAGAAACCGCGGTAGTGCGTTGTCGCCGTCGTCGAGCGACAGCCACCCGACCCGCGGATGCGCGGACGCCCATTCACCGACGAGAGTCGTCTTTCCGAAACCGGCTGGTGCTGATACCAACGCCAATCGCCGGCCGGGTTCCAGGACGTCGTCGAGTCGCTCCGACAGCCACGGCCGCCCCACCAGCCCAGCCCGTCGAGCCGGCACGAACAACTTCGTGGCGAGCACCACCGTCCCCACCTCGCGATCATAGGTCCGCAGACGCCGTCCCGCCGAGGGTGCAGGCGGTGTAACGCCGAGGGGAGCAAGCGGTGTAACGCTCAGGGGGGATTTGGCGATTTAGGGCGGGGCCGAATGTTTCGGTCGTTTCGTCTTCTGGGGGTTCCCCGTTGTCCCGTCCCACGCAGTTGTTGCGGCTGGCTGTGCCTGCGGCGTTGGTTGCGGCCGGTCTGGTCACCGTCTCCGGGTCGTCCGGTACTGCCGCCACCGCGGCCGAGCCGAACGTTCTCCACAGCAAGTTCCGCCCCGGCCGCGCAAACGCCCCGGCGAACGGCCCGGCGAATGTCCCAGCGAGCGGTCCGGCGTACGACGCCAAGTCCGTGATCGTGAAGTTCAAGCCGAAGGCAACCGCCACCGCCCGGAAGAATGCGCTGGCGAAGGTCAAGGGCAAGGCCGGTTCGACCGTGAGCGAGGACGTCGTCACGGTCACCGGTGAGGTGCCGGCGCCGGAGCTGTTGAAGCGCTTCAAGGCCGATCCGTCGGTCGAGGCTGCCTCGCTCAACTACATCCGGCGCAAGTCGGCGACCCCCAACGACTGGCTGTACGCGAACTACCAGAAGTACCTGGGCACCGTCCGCGTGAACAGCGTCTGGGACCTCAGCAAGACGGCCGGCTCACAGACCATCGGTGTCCTGGACACCGGTGTCGATGCCGGCCACCCAGACCTGGCCGGCCACCTGCTGCCCGGGTACAACACCTTCAACACCGCCCTGCCGCCGAACGACGGTGACGGCCACGGTACGGCGGTGACCGGCATCATCGCGGCCGGCACCGGCAACAGCGCCGGGATCGCCGGTGTCGCCTGGAACGCCAAGGTCCGCCCGGTCAAGGTCCTGAACGACCAGGGCTCGGGTACCGACGCCAACGTCATCAACGGCCTCAACTGGGCGGTCAAGAACGGCGTCCGCGTCGTCAACATGTCGCTCGGCGGCGAGGGCGACAACCCGATCCTGCACACCGCGATCAAGAACGCGGTCGCCAAGGGCGTCGTACTGGTCGCCGCGGCCGGCAACACCGGTACGTCGGAGCCGCACTACCCGGCGGCGTACCCCGAGGTCCTGTCGGTAGCAGCCACCAACCCGTCGGGCGTGCTGACCAGCTTCAGCACCTACGGCGACTCGATCGACATCGCGGCCCCTGGCTACGACATCACCAGCACCGCACCGCGCGCGGGAACCCCGGCCGGCTACGAGCCGTACTGGCTCGGTCTGGCCGGTACGTCGTTCTCGTCGCCGATCGTGGCGGGCGTCGCTGCGCTGGTCCGTAACAAGTGGCCGTCGTACACGCCCGCGCAGGTGATGGCGCGGCTCAAGGCCACGGCTCGGGACGCCGGTCCGCGGGGCAACGACCCGTACTACGGCGCCGGCATCCTGGACGCCTACCACGCCCTCGGTGGCAAGTGGACCACCGACTTCGCGCAGGGTGCCGCGGACACGAACGACCAGCCCGCCCGCGCGGCGCAGTTGATCGCGGGTGTCGCGGTCTCGTCGACGATCGGCGTCGAAGGTGACGTCGACTGGTACAAGCTGCCGAGCGATGCCGAACACTCGGTGCGCGTGGATCTGTCCGGCCCGCTGTTCGATTCCAGCGCCTACGCGCAGAACTTCGGCCCGGCCGTCGCGGCGTACGACGAGAACCTTCAACCGCTCGCCTACGCCCAGACGCCGGAGCCCCCGGTCGACGCGGACGGCTACGAGATTCCGCAGTCGCTGACCGCGTCGACGGGCGTCGTCGTACCTGCCGGGACGTTGTACATCGCCGTCCGCAACGCCAACGGTTCGCGGGACTCCCGTCCGTACACGCTGAAAGTCACCAATGTCTCCACCGCGGGCGGTTCGGCCCCGATCCCGGCGTACCCGGTCCGCGACGTCCAGCCGGTGAACTTCTCGGCCAACGCCGCCGTCACCACCAAGCCGACGGTCACTTTCGCCCGGGACGTCGCCCCGGCGAGCGTTACCGCGGGTGTGCGCCTGCGTAACGCCAAGACCGGTGCCCTGATCGCCGCGACCGTTTCCTACGACCCGGCCACACGGAAGGCAACGGTCCTGCCGACAGCTTCGTTGCCTGAGGCCACTTCGCTCCAGATCTCCGGCAGCGGCCTCGTGGCAGCCGACGGCACCACCCCCGTCGCGCCGTTCAGTTCCGTGTTCACCACCGCGGACCTGGTGCCTCAGCCGGTCCAGCTCTCGACAGCCGGCGCATACCTGGCCGCGAGCCTCGCCTGGAAGATCCCGTCGACGCCGGATCTCGACCAGGTGATCGTCCGCCGAAACGTCGGTAGCAAGGCGCCGACGATCAGCACCGGCACCCTGGTGTACGCGGGTACCGGGACCTCGGTGAAGAACACCGGACTCGCGCAGGGCACGACGTACACGTACGCCGCCTGGGTGAAGGACCGCAGCGGCAAGGTCAGCGCGCCCGCGGTGAAGCAGTTGCTCGGGATGAAGTCGGGGATCAGCGTGTCCACGACGCTGCTCAACTACGGCAGCTCGGTCACGATCAAGGGCAGCACGTTGCGCATCGACAACATCGCCTACGCGCAGCTGCCGGTGCACGTGTACGTCCGCCCGAAGACCTCGTCGAAGTTCACGCTGCTCGCGACGATGAAGACGTCGTCGACCGGGACGTTCTCGCTGACGCACAAGCCACTGGTGTCGTCGATCTACATGCTGACGTTCCCGGGCAACGCCAACCTGATGGGCACCCGGACCGCGGACGTCACCGTGCAGGTGCGGCCGACGATCTCCGCTACGCTGTCGCCGGCCTCGATCCGGTTGGGCAGTACGACGGCGTTCAGCGGGTACGTCGCTCCGGCGCACGCGGGGCAGACCGTCTACCTGCAGCAGTACGGCAACAAGGTGTGGAAGTCGATCGCCGCGCTGAAGCTGTCCACGTCGGGCAAGTACGCCTTCGGCATCCGGCCGGCGGTCCGCGGCCAGATCGCGTACCGCGTGTTCTTCCCCGGCGACGCCGACCACGCGCCGGCGTACACCGTCAACAAGATCGTCACGATCAGCTGACGACCGGCGGCAAGGCAGGGGGAGGGTCCGGGCACGGATCCTCCCCCTTCGGCGTCGTGCCGTTTGTACCTGCGGGTACAGTGAGCAGGTGGAGACGGTCGAGCGGTTGATCCGCAGCACGCAGGAACTGTTGTGGGAGCGCGGGTACGTCGGCACCTCACCGAAGGCGATTCAGCGGGTCGCGGAGGCCGGCCAGGGGAGCATGTACCACCACTTCACCGGCAAGGCGGACCTCGCGCGGGTGGCGATCGAGCGTTCGGGCGCGGAGTTGCGCGCCGCCGCCGAGGAGCAATTGGGTGCCGAGGGCACCGCAACCGAGCGGATCGGCAACTATCTCGGCCGTGAGCGTGAGGTGTTGCGCGGCTGCCGCATCGGCCGCCTGGCCGCGGATCCGGACGTGGTGGCCGATCCGTTGCTGCGGGCACCGGTCGCGGAAACGTTCGAGTGGTTGCGGATCCGGCTCGCCGAGGTTGTTGCTGACGGCAAGCGGACCGGCGAGTTCCCGGAATCGCTCGATCCGGAACGGACGGCCGCGACGATCGCCGCCGTCCTGCAAGGTGGGTATGTGCTCGCCCGCGCGGCCGGATCGCCCGAGCCGTTCGAACTGGCCGTCCAAGGACTGACCGACCTGTTGGGAGCGAAATGAAGATCGGTGCCGTGTTTCCGCAGCTGGAGATCGGGGCGGACCCGCGCGTCGTCCGCGACTGGGCCGTGACTGTCGAGGATGCGGGTTACACCCACGTTCTCGCCTATGACCATGTGCTCGGTGCCGACCCGGCGAACCGTCCCGGCTGGAAGGGATATACCGACAAGTCCTTGTTCCACGAGGTTTTCGTCCTCTTCGGGTACCTGGCCGCGATCACGACTGAGCTTGAGCTCGTGACCGGCGTTCTCGTGCTGCCGCAGCGGCAGACGGCGTTGGTGGCGAAGCAGGCGGCCGAGATCGACGTCCTCAGCGGCGGGCGGCTACGCCTCGGCGTCGGGATCGGCTGGAACCAGGTCGAGTACCAGGCGTTGGGCGTACCGTTCCGGCAGCGCGGCGCCTTGCTCGAGGAGCAGGTCGACGTACTGCGGAAGCTCTGGGCTGACCCGGTGATCTCGTACGACGGGAAGTACCACGAGATCGTGGAGGCGGGGCTGAATCCGCTGCCGGGGCGGGACATCCCGATCTGGTTCGGCGGCAGCGCGGACGCCGTACTGCGGCGCACCGGGCGGATCGGCGACGGGTGGATGCCGCAGTCTCCGCCGGACGAGAAGGCACGGGAGCAGATCGCGCGGATCCGGCAGGCCGCGGAGGAAGCCGGCCGCGATCCGGAGTCGATCGGCATCGAGGCCAGGCTGACGTTGGGCGCGGTACCCGAGCAGGACTGGCGGTCCTTCGTCGACGGCTGGCGGGACCTCGGCGCGACGCACCTGTGCGTCAACACGATGAACTCCGGCCTGTCCCACCCGGAGGATCACGCCAAGGTCCTCCGCGACGTCCTGCCCCGCCTGCGCGACTGACGGCCGAACCCGGGCCACCGCGCCGGGATGCGCTAGACCCGACGGTGGGCGGTCGAGCCGCGGATCACCAGCGGGCACGGCAACGTGATGATCTCGGTCGGCCGCTCCGGATCCTCGATGCGCCGCCGGAGCAGGTCGACGCCGGTCTCGACGATCGAGTGCACCGGCTGCTCGACGCTCGTCAGGTCGAAGGCCTCCCAGGCCGCCAGTTCGGTGTTGTCGAAGCCGATCACCCAGACGTCGTCCGGAACCCGCGCGCCGACCGCGCGAGCCCCGTCGAGGATGCCGAAGGCGAGCAGGTCGGTGACCGTGTAGATCGCCGTCGGCGGCTTCTTGCGGGACAGCAACTTCTTCGCGGCCGCGTGACCGTCGGCGTGCGGGACGCCGACCGAGACCACGTTGCTGGGCTTGATCTTCACCCCGGCGTCGGCGAGCGCCGCCCGGAAGCCCAGGTCGCGGTCGCGGGACGTGTTCCCGGTATGGGTGAGTGTGACCAGCCCGATGTCGGTGTGCCCGGCGTCGACCAGGTACCGGCCGGCGTCGTACGCACCCTGCCAGTTGTCGCCGACCACCTGATCGCAGTCCAGCCCGTCGATCCCGCGGTGCAGCAGGACCGTCGGGGTACCGGAGGCGACCGCCATCGTGTGCAGTCGCGAGTCGTACGTCGCCGACGTGAGCAGGAACCCGTCGACGAGCCGCTGCTGGAGCACCTCGGCGACCGTCTCCTCGGGGTCGTGCTCGATGTTCCACAGGATCATGTGCAGACCCGACGAGCTCAGCACCCGGCCGATCTCGTCGAGCAGTTCGGCGTGGAAGGGGCTGGTCACCCGGGTCATGAACACGCCGATGGTGTCGGTCCGGCCGGTCTTCATCGCGCGGGCCAGCGCGTTCGGTGTGTAGTTCGCGTCCTTGAGCACCTGCAGGACCCGCGCGCGGGTCTCCGGGTTGACCTTCGGGTTGTTGGTCAGCACGCGTGAGACCGTCGCCTGCGACACCCCGGCCAGACGTGCCAGGTCGCGACTCGTCGGTGGTCGTGTCATCCTCTCCGCCCCCTTTGTCCGCGATGTGAACCCTACTGAAGAGTGTCGCCACGGGCCGTTGACCACGCCGCGAGCGCTGTGTATACGTATTCAGAGTGTGAAGTGTATACGTATTCATCCCTCGCGGATGGGAGACTCCCGTGCAGCACAACCGTCTGGCACACCTCCCCGATCTGGACCGCCCGGAGCTGAACCGCCGCAGGTTTCTGGCCGGCTTGGGCGGTCTCGCGGCCGCCGGATTCCTGGCCGGCTGCGGCGGCAACGGCAGCGCCGCCGGCGACGGCGGCAAGGGCCTGACCTTCCTGAACTGGGAGCAGGTGAAGGGCAACCCGCTGGAGCAGGCGATCGGTGCGTTCGAGCAGGAATCGGGCACCAAGGTCACCGTTCAGCCCGCGGTCACCCAGGAGTACGACACCAAGATGCGCACGCTGATCGCGGGCGGCAGCCCGCCGGACGTGATGCGGATCAACGACGACTTCGTCCGCGGCTTCTCCGAGCAGGGAGCGCTGCTGGACCTCCGCCCGTACATCGAGAAGGACAAGCTCGACACGGCCCAGTTCGCCAAGGAGACGTTCGAGTTCCCGAAGCAGCCCGACGGCTCGCACACCGCGTGGGTCCTCGGGTATCAGCCGCGGCTGATCTTCTACAACGTCGATCTGTTCAAGCAAGCCGGCGTACCGCTGCCGCCGACGACCTGGTCGGCGGAGGGCTGGTCGTGGTCGGACTTCGCGGAGACCGCGAAGAAGCTCACCGATCCGGCCAAGAAGCAGTACGGCGCGTTGGTGTACCTCGACACCGGCTACGAGCAGACATTCACGGTCAACCACGGGAGCGAGACCGGGATCTTCTCTGCGGACGGCACCCAGTTCACGCTGCCGGGGTCGAAGGAGGCCGAGGCGCTGCAGTGGGCGACCGATCTGACCTGCAAGGACAAGGTGCAGCCGCCGTGGTCGGTGTTGCAGCAGGATAACGTGCAGAACCAGATGTTCGCCCAGGGCAAGATCGCGATGATGTTCGCGACCTTCGGCACGGTGCCCTACCTGCGGACCACGGTCAAGGACTTCACCTGGGATGTCGCACCGCCGCCGGCCGACCTCGAGCAGCGGACCGAGTCCAGCGTGATCGTGTTCTGCGTCCCGAAGAAGGCGAAGAACCCGGACGCCGCCTGGGAGCTGCTCAAGTACCTGGCGAGCGAGGACGGCGGGAAGATCCTGCTCCAGGGTGGTGCGTTCACGCCGATCAACCTCAAGGCGGCGGCCGACCTGGCACCGAACGGCAAGGCACCGGAACACATCGCCTTGTTCGCCGAGGCCGCGAAGCACCTGACGGCGACGAACCAGACCAAGAACACGATCGGCGCCCGTGAGCTGTACCGGCCCGCGCTCGACCAGGCCTACAACTGCGAGAAGCCGGTCGCCGAGGTCCTCCGGCAGATCGAGCCGCAGGTGGAGAACGCCTTGAAGGGGTGATGCCAATGGCAACCATCACGATGGCGCGCGACCGCGGCGCGGTCCGGGTGGCCGAGGTCCGCCGGGCGCGGCGCCGGCAGAACCTCACCGGCTGGTTGTTCATCAGCCCGATCGTGGTCGGGGTGGTGGCGTTCCAGTTCTTCCCGATCCTGGTCTCGATCGGTGCCTCGCTGACCGACTGGAACGGCATCTCGGCGCCGAAGTTCGTCGGCGTCCGGAACTTCGTCGAGCTGTTCGGCGACGACCCGCTGTTCCTGCAGACCTTCAAGAACACCGTCTACTTCACGCTGGCGAGCATCCCGCTCACGATCGGCATCGGCCTGGTGCTGGCGCTGCTGTGCGCCCGGCCGATCCGCGGTGTCGCGTTCTTCCGGACGGCGTACTTCGCTCCGTACGTGACCAACGTGGTGGCGATCGGGTTCGTCTGGTTCTGGTTCTTCCAGCCGGACAACGGCGTGATCAACGGGCTCCTCGACCAGATCGGGATCCACGGCCCGCAGTGGCTGTCGAGCTCGAGCTGGGCGATGCCGGCGGTGATCATGGTCAGCGTCTGGCAGGGCATCGGCTACCCGATGATCATCCTGCTCGCCGGTCTGCAAGGCTTGCCCGCCGAGTACTACGAGTCCGCGAAGATCGACGGTGCGAGTGCATGGCAACGGCTGCGGTTCATCACGCTGCCGCTGCTGACCCCGCATTTCCTGTTCCTGCTGATCACGCAGTTCATCACGTCGTTCCAGGTCTTCGGCCTGATCTACGTGATGACCAAGGGCGGGCCCGGCCACGCCACCAGCGTCTACATCTTCAACATCTACCAGAACGCGTTCAGCTACGGAAAGGTCGGCTACGCCTCGGCGATGGCCTGGATCCTGTTCGCGGTGATCGCGGCCGTCACCTACCTGCAGTGGAAGCTGCAGAAGAGGTGGGTGTTCTACACATGAGACTCGTCTCCAAGACCTCGCAGTACGTCGTCATGGCGTTGTTCGCGGTCGTTTTCCTGGCGCCGCTGGTGTGGATGATCAGCGCCTCGCTGCGCCCGGAGGCGAAGGTGCTCAGTGTGCCGCCGAAGTTTCTGCCGACCGACGGGCACTGGGACAACTACCGGCAGGTGTTCGAGCTGATCCCGATCTTCCTCTGGAACAGCGTCAAGCTGGCCGGGCTGAACGTGATCGGCATCCTGATCGTCGCGTCGATGGCCGGCTACGCGTTCGCCCGGCTGAAGTTCGCGGGCCGGGACGCGGCGTTCATGGTGCTGCTCGCCACCTCGATCATCCCGGGCATCGCGTACCTGATCCCGCAGTACATCGTTTTCCGGCAGATCGGGTGGGTGGACACGCAGTACCCGCTGTGGGTGCCGAAGGTGCTCACGCCGGTGTTCGCGACGTTCCTGATGCGGCAGTCCTTCCTGACTGTCCCGCAGGAACTCGAGGACGCGGGCAAGATCGACGGTGCGTCGACGTTCGGCATCTACTGGCGGATCATGCTGCCGCAGACCAAACCGGCGCTGGCCGCGATCGGGGTGTTCACGTTCCTGGAGTCCTGGAACGACCTGTTCGGCCCGCTGATCTACATCAATTCCGAGAACCTGCAGACGCTGCCGGTGGCGCTGGCCCAGTTCCAGGGCGAGTACTTCACCCAGATCAGTCTGCTGATGTGCGGTGCGACGGTGTCCGTCGTACCGGTGATCGCTGTCTTCCTCTTTGCCCAGCGCTATTTCATCCAAGGCATCACGATGACAGGAATGAAGGGGTGAGCACCGTGCCGAACCGGCTCGTTGCCATGCAGATCGGAGCCATCTCGTTCGTCGACGAAGGTGTCGATCGGACACTCGACATCCTGGCCGAACGCGGCGCGGTGAACGCGCTGTTCCTGGCCACTCCGACCTGGACCCGGGGGACCGGCGGGCGGCAGATCCCCGGGCACCCGATCCCGGACCACGGCGGTCAGGAGTACGACCTCGGCTGGGTCGGCGGCAACTACGCGACGCCGCACCCGGAGTACTACGGAAACACCGTGCTCGGATCGGTCGGAAAAGCGCCGGAAAATCCGGAACTCGACCTGCTGGGTGATGTCATCCCGAAGGCCCGCGAGCGAGGGATGCAGTCGTTCGCGTGGATGGAGGAGAGCGGCGGGGCGCGGCAGCTGCGGACCTACCCGAACTTCGCCAAGGTTCTCGAGGTCGACCCATGGGGCCGCCCGGGCAGGCGACCGTGCTTCAACAACCCGGACTACCGCAACTGGCACCTGGGCTTCGTCGAGGACTACCTGCAGAGCTACGAGCTCGACGGGCTGGCCTGGTGCTCCGAGCGGCCCGGCCCGCTGAACATGCTGATGCAGGGCACTGTCGACGTACCGGAGCTGGGCTGCTTCTGCCCGCACTGCCGGCGGATCGGCCGGGAGCGGGGGATCGACGTGGAACGCGCGGTCCGCGGATACCGCGAGCTGATCGAGTGGAATCAGCGGGTCGGGGCGGGCGAGCGGCCGGTGGACGGCGCGTTCGTGACGTTCTGGCGGATCCTGCTGAACTTCCCCGAGGTGTTGTCGTGGCAGACGCTGTGGACCGAGAGCCAGCGGCAGCTGTACCGCGACATTTTCGGTGTCGCGAAGGCGATCCGGCCCGATGTGCAGGTGGGCTGGCACGTCTACCACAACATCTCGTTCAGCCCGTTCTACCGGGCGGACCAGGACTATACGGAGATGGCGAAGTTCTCGGACTTCATCAAGGTCGTCATCTACAACAACTGCGCCGGACCGCGGTTCTTCACCTGGATCAAGAGCATCTGCGGCGCGTTGTTCGCCGACGCCGAGCCCGCGGACGTCTACCCGCTGATGATGAAGCTGCTGCAGCTCGACGAGGGTGACTACGAGAAGCTGCCGCAAACCGGGTTCACCGCCGACTACGTGCGCCGGGAGACCGAGCGGGCCGTCGCCGGGGTCGGCGGGAAGAGCAAGATCTACCCGGGCATCGACATCGACATTCCGGTGGGCGTGGCGCGGCAGCGCGGCCTGGAGGCGCCGCGCGACCTCGGTACCAAGATCAACTGGGACGACAACGAGGGTGAGCTCACCCGGTGCACCCGCGAGTCCGTCCGGGACGCGACGCTGGCGGCCTTCGCGGGTGGTGCCGAGGGCGTGGTGCTGAGCCGGAAGTACTCGGAAATGCTGCTGGAGAATCTTTCCGGTGCGGGGGACGCGATCCGGAGTCTGCAGTGACGCCGGCCGCGGCGAAGCCCTGGTACCGACGAACGCTGCGCTGGGCACAGACCAATCTGACCGAGAAGGACCCGGCCAGGTACGACGCCGACTGGTGGCGCGACCATTGGCGCCGCACCCGCGTCCAGGGCGTGATCGTCAACGCCGGCGGGATCGTCGCCTACTACCCGAGCAAGTTCGAGCTGCACCACCGCGCCGAGTACCTCGGCGACCGCGACCTGTACGGCGAAATCGTCGCGGCCGCCCGCGCCGAGGGGCTGACGGTGCTCGCCCGGATGGACTCCAACCGCGCCCATCAGCCGCTGTACGACGCCCACCCGGACTGGTTCGCGATCGATGCCGACGGCAACCCGTATCGCGCCGGCCGGCTGTACGTCGCCTGCGTCACCGGCCCGTACTACCGGGATTTCCTGACCGGGATCCTCGAGGAGATCATCGAGCGCAGCGCACCCGACGGGATCACCGACAACAGCTGGAGCGGTCTCGGCCGCGAGCACATCTGCTACTGCCCGAACTGCCGCGACAGCTTTGGCCAGGAGCTGCCGGCGGCGCCGGACTGGGACGACCCGGTCTACAAGCAATGGATCCGGTGGAGCTACGACCAGCGGCTCGCGGTCTGGGACCTGAACAACGAGGTCACCAGACGGGCCGGAGGGCAGGACTGCCTGTGGATCGGGATGAACGGGGGCGAGGTCGTTGCGCAAAGCAAGCGGTTGCGCGACGACGTCGCGATCTGCGAGCGGGCCGGGATCTTCATGCTGGACTCGCAGTGGCGGCACGAGGAATCCGGCTTCCAGGCCAACGCCGATGCCGGAAAACGGCTGCACGGGCTGCTCGGCACGGAAACTCTGATTCCGGAAAGCACAGCGATGTACGACGCCGGTGTTCCGACGTTCCGCCTCGGGAGCAAACCCGAGCCCGAGGCGCGGATGTGGGCGATCGAGGGCTGGGCCGGTGGGATCCAGCCGTGGTGGCACCACATCGGCTCGGTGCACGACGACCGCAGGCAGTACGCCACCGCACGGCCGCTGTTCGAATGGCACGAGCAGCACGAGGAGTTCCTCGTCGATCGGGAGCCGGTCGCGACGGTCGGGCTGTTCTGGAGTCAGCGCAGCGTCGACTTCCACGGGAAGGATGCGCCGGAGACGGTCAGCCGGCTCCCGTACCGCGGTTGGGTCGACGCGCTGGTCCGCGCGCGCATCCCGTACCTGCCGACGCACAACGTCGACCAGCGCTTCGACGTACTCGTCGTGCCGAATGTCGGCGTACTCACCGACGAGCAGTACGCGCAACTCGCGGCGTACGTCGAGGCGGGCGGCAAGCTGGTGGTGACCGGGGCAGCGGGGCTCTACGACGAGTGGGGCGACCGAAGGGACGGCTGGCCGCTCGGTGAGCTGCTCGGGGTCCGGCACACCGGGAAGCGGCTCGGCGACGGCACGGTCACCGACTGGGAGAACTACGCCAGCCACAGCTACCTGCGGATCGAAGACCGGCAGGTTTTCGACGGTGACACGGACGTGCTGCCGTTCGGCGGTCAGCTGGAGGTGGTCGAAGCCGGCAGTGCGGCGCTGACGTGGATCCCGCCGTTCCCGATCTATCCGCCGGAGAAGTCATGGATGGAGGAGTCGCGTAGCGACGTCCCCGCACTGGTCCTCGGCGAGCGGACGGCGTACCTCGCGGCGGACCTCGACCGGCTGTACGCGAAGTACCACCACCCGGACCACGGGAAGGTCCTGGCGAACTTGGTGCGCCACGACGGCGTACCGCTCGAGGTGACGGGCGCCGGGGTCCTGGACTGCCAGTTGTACCGGCAAGCCGATCGGCATGTCCTGCATCTGGTCAACCTCGACCAGGGCGGTGCGTGGCGTGGACGGCTGGAGGAGTTCACGCCGGCGGGCCCGTTCACCGTGCGTGTCCGGGCGAGCGGCCGGCGGGCGCGGTTCCTCGTCTCGGGAGGTGAGGCCGAGGTGAGGGAGCAGGACGGCTGGATTACGGTCGGGGTAGACCGGATCACCGATCACGAAGTCGTAGTACTCGAGTAAGGAGTCCCCAGTGGCAGTCGAGGTCACCGGCCCGATGGGCGAACGGTACGACGAGATCCTCACCGAGCGCGCGCTCGGCCTGATCGAGACGCTGCACCGGGCGTACGACGGGCGGCGGCGCGAGTTGCTCGAGCGGCGCAGGGAACGGGTCGCGGAGATCGCGGCCGGGGCCGCGCTGGGATTCCTGCCGGAGACGAAGGCCGTCCGGGACGACCCGGAGTGGCGGGTCGCGCCGGCCGCTCCGGGCCTGGTCGACCGGCGGGTGGAGATCACCGGACCGACCGACCGGAAGATGACGATCAACGCGCTGAACTCCGGGGCCAAGGTGTGGCTGGCCGACCAGGAGGACGCGAACACCCCGACCTGGCAGAACGTGGTCGGTGGTCAGCTGAACCTGCTGGACGCGATCACCCGCCGGATCGATTTCAGCACCGGCACCAAGAGCTACGCACTGAAGCCGGACGAGGAGCTCGCGACGATCGTCGTGCGGCCCCGCGGCTGGCACCTGCCGGAGAAGCACCTCCTCGTCGACGGCGAGCGGACGTCCGGCGCGCTGGTCGACTTCGCGCTCTACTTGAGCGCGTCCGGGCAGCTGCAGCTCGACCGCGGCCAGGGACCGTACTTCTACCTGCCGAAGATGGAGTCGCACCTCGAGGCCCGGCTGTGGAACGACGTGTTCGTGACCGCGCAGGAGGAGCTCGGCATCCCGCGCGGGACGATTCGCGCAACCGTGCTGATCGAAACCTATCCGGCCGCGTTCGAGATGGAGGAGATTCTGTACGAGTTGCGTGAGCACTCGGCCGGACTGAACGCGGGCCGCTGGGACTACATGTTCAGCGTGATCAAGACCCACCGCACCCGCGGTACGGACTTCCAGCTCCCGGACCGTAACAGCGTCACGATGACCGTGCCGTTCATGCGCGCGTACACCGAACTGCTCGTCCGGACCTGCCACAAGCGCGGCGCGCACGCGATCGGCGGGATGGCGGCGTTCATCCCGAGCAAGGACCCGGCGGTGAACGAGCAAGCGTTCGCGAAGGTCGAGGCCGACAAGACCCGCGAGGCCGGCGACGGCTTCGACGGCTCGTGGGTCGCGCACCCAGGGATGGTCGAGACCTGCCGCCGGGTGTTCGACGCCGTGCTCGGAGACCGGCCGAACCAGCTCGACAAGCTGCGCGAGGACGTCTCGGTCACCGCCGAGCAGTTGCTCGACGTGGCGTCCACGCCCGGCGAGGTCACCGAGGCCGGACTGCGCAACAACGTCAGCGTCGCGGTCCAGTACCTGGCCGCCTGGCTCGAGGGCACCGGCGCCGTCGGGATCTTCAACCTGATGGAGGACGCGGCCACCGCGGAGATCTCCCGCTCGCAGATCTGGCAGTGGCGGCAGAACCGGGTCACGCTCGACACCGGGGAAACGGTCAGCACCGAATTGGTGCGGCGGATCGCGGACGAGGAGATCGCGAAACTGGGGACTCCGGAGCGCTACGACGCGGCGCGATCCCTGTTCCTGGAGGTGGCGCTGGCCGACGAGTACGTCGACTTCCTGACGCTGCCGGCGTACGAGCGCTTCGACTGACCGCGGCCGTTACTGCCGGGGGCACCGATCTAGATCAATTTCGGTAATGGCCGTAAAGCGTTGACATCGACACTTCGACGGCCCTACGGTCGCGCCATAAGTCGAGTTCGGGACGCCAGAAAGGCGGCACTCCATGGCTATGCGTGCGACTACCTCGGTCCCCCCGGTCGGCCGGACCCGGCGAGACTTCCTCCGCCTGTCCGGCCTCACCGCGGCCGCCCTCGGCGGCAGCTGGTCGCTGACCGGCTGCGGCCTGTTCGGTGACAACGGCGAGGACGGTGCGGGCGCCGACGGCAAGGCGACGCTGAAGATCGACTTCGTGCCGGTCGAGGTGCTCGACCCGCAGGTGATCACCAACGGGATGTGGATCCTCAGCCGCGGCATCTCCGAGGGACTGGTGGTCCAGAACGAGAAGGGTGACGGCGTCCTGCCGGGCGTCGCCAAGGAGTGGAAGACCTCCGACGACCAGCTGACCTACACGTTCACGTTGCGCGACGACGCGCACTGGTCCGACGGCAAGCCGGTTGTCGCGCAGGACTTCGAGCGCACCTACAAGCGGCTGTTCACGCCGGCCGCGACCTCGGCCGGCGGGACGACGCTGGGTGCGAACAGCTACCAGGCATCGACCGGGATCAAGGGCGCCAAGGAGTTTCTCGCCGGCGTTCTCACGGACTGGTCCCAGGTCGGTGTGCAGGTGACCGGCGAGCACGAGCTGGTGCTGACGCTGGCGAACCCGAACCCGGACTTCCTGCTCGCCCTCACCCACCCGGCGATGCTGCCGCTGCCGATGGACCTGGTCGAGAGCAAGCCGAAGGAGTGGCAGAACCCGCCGAACTTCGTCTCCAACGGTCCGTACACGGTGACCGAGTGGGTGGCGAACTCGCGGCTGATCCTGGTGCCGAACGAGAAGTACTGGGACCGCGACAAGGTGCAGCTCGGGCGGATCCAGGTCAACCTGGTGGAGCCGAGCGCGGCCGCCACCGCGACCGTCGCGTACGAGAACGGCGAGACCGATCTGGTGCAGCTCAGCGGACCCGACGTCATCCGCTTCCAGAAGGACCCGAACCTCGCGAAGGAACTGCAGCAGACCGAGAACTACAGCATCCTGTACCTCGCGAAGCTGCGCAGCCAGCACCCGGGGATGGAGGACGTCCGGGTCCGGAAGGCGTTGTCGCTCGCCCTCGACCGCAAGACGCTCGCCAGCATCCAGCCGGGCGTGCAGCCGGGTGTCTCGCTGGTGACCAGCCGGACCGCGGGCTGGGACGAGAGCATCGGGATCAAGGAGGACGTCGCCGAGGCGAAGCGGTTGCTCGCCGAGGCCGGGTACCCGAACGGGCAGGGCCTGCCCCCGGTGCGGATCCTGATCGGCGTACCGGACACCACGCTCGCCGACGCGATGGTGGACAACTGGACCAAGAACCTCGGCATCAAGGCCAGCGTCGACCACGTCGAGGCCGGCGTGTACACCGAGCGGCGCTGGCAGGTCCAGAAGGGCAACTACATCGGCTACTACTACGGTACGTTCGCCGGTCTGCCGACCTGGCCGACGATGGTCGGCTCGCTCTGGTCGCCGAAGAACGTGCAGGAGATCAGCCTGCCGAGCGACCAATGGGCGAGGTACCAGGCGGTGCAGGAGGACAAGAAGCTCTCCCCGGCCGACAAGACCAAGCAGCTCGACGGGATTCTCGCCCAGCACGCGACGAAGCCCGCGCTGGAGATCGGCAGGCTCGCGGATCAGGCCTCCGCGGAGCCGGACGACGCGAAGCGGACCGACCTCTACAAGCAGGCGGCGAAGCTGCGTGAGGACCAGTACCTCTACATACCGGTGCTCTGGCTGAGCCTGTTCCACGCGGTGAAGCCGAAGGTGCAGGGCCTGCAGTTGCGGGCGTATCCGGACTACTTTTACCTCAAGCCGCTGAGCGTGGAGAGCTGACGTGGGGCTCGCCGTCTACATCGGCAAGCGGGCGGTCCGGCTGGTCCTGTCCATGGTCGCGGTGTCGATCCTGACGTTCACCCTGCTGCAGTTGGCGCCCGGCAACTTCGCCGACCTGCAGCGGGTGAACAGCGGCGCCACCAACTTCGGCGGCGTCGGCACCGAGTCCATGGTCGGCGAGCTCGAGACCCGGTACGGCGCCGACGTCCCGGTCTGGAAGCAGTACCTGATCTTCATGAAGGGTGCTGTGGTCTGGGACTTCGGGCCGTCGTACAAGTACGCCAGCCGGAGCGTGCAAGACATCATCGCCGAGGCATTCCCGGTGTCGGCCACGCTGGCGGTACTGGCGGTACTGCTCGCGTTGCTGATCGCCGTACCGGTCGGGGTGTTCGCGGCGTTGCGGCAGAACACGAAGACCGACCACGCGACGATGTTCGCGGTCACGCTGGGACATGCGTTGCCCAGTTACCTGACGGCGGCGTTCATGATCTTGCTGTTCTCCGCGACGTTGAAGTTGTTGCCGTCGGGCGGGTGGAACGGTCCGGAGGACCTCATCCTGCCCGTGCTCGCGCTCAGTCTCGGCCCGGCCGCGGTGCTGGCGCGGTACGTGCGGTCCAGCATGCTCGAGACGCTGCGCGAGGAGTACGTGACCGCGGCGCTCGCGAAGGGCGGACCACGCCGTACGGTCATCGTCCGGCACGCGCTGCGCAACTCGCTGATCCCGCTCGTCACGGTCGCCGGTCCGCTGCTCGCGGCGCTGATGACCGGCACGGTGTTCGTCGAGGCGCTGCTGCGGATCCCCGGACTCGGTCTGTACTTCGCGAACGCGGCCGCCAGCCGGGACATGCCGCTGCTGATGGGTACGGCGTTGTTCTTCGCGCTGATCCTGATGGTGACCAACCTGGTCGTGGACCTGATCTACGGTCTCCTCGACCCCCGGATCCGGACTGTGGGAGGTGGGTCCGATGACGGCCACTGAGGGTGTCGAAGCCGCGGGCGGTGCGGCTGCGAGTGACGCGGCGGTTGTCGGCGCGGTAGGTGAACCGGGGCCGATCGAGCGTGGGACGACCGCGCGCGGGCCGTGGGCGCGGGCCTGGTCGCGGTTCCGCAAGCACCGGTTGGCGTTCGGCAGTCTGATCTTCTGCGCGCTGCTGATCGTCACCGCACTCGCCGCGCCGTTGATCGCGCCGTACGGCTATGAGGAGACCGACATCCAGCACAAGCTGGCCGGTCCGGGCGCCGAAGGTCATCTGCTCGGCACCGACCTGCTGGGGCGGGACATCCTCAGCCGGTTGATCTACGGTCTGCAGACCGCGCTGACGGTGGCTTTCGGTGCGGAGCTGACGGCGCTCGCGCTGGCGCTGGCGATCGGGTTGCTCGCCGGGTACCTCGGTGGGCGGGTCGAGCAGTTGCTGATGGCTTTCACCGACGTGATGTACGCGTTCCCGAGCTACCTGTTCGCGGTCGTGATGGTGACGGTGCTCGGGCGGAGCATCTTTGCGCTGGTGGTCGCGATCGGTATCGCGTCCTGGGTGACACAGGCGCGCTTGGTGCGTGCGCAGGTGATGACCTTGAAGGAACGCGAGTACGTCGAAGCGGCCAGGTCGATGGGCGCGAAGGGCACCACGATCGCGATCCGGTACATCCTGCCGAACGCGATCGGCCCGATCCTGGTCACAACCAGCTTCGCGATCCCGGCCGCGATCGCCGCTGAGGCAGGGCTCGCGCTGCTCGGACTCGGCGTCCAACCGCCGACGCCGTCGTGGGGCGCGATGATCAGCGAGGGCAGCCGGTACCTGCTCGCGGCGCCGCATCTGCTGATCGCGCCGGCGGTGCTGTTCGCGCTGACGCTGCTCGCGTTCACGTGGATCGGTGACGGCGTACGGGATGCCTTCGACCCGAGTGGGGAGCAGCGATGAGCGACGAGGCCCTGCTGTCGGTCCGCGGCCTGCGGACGACGTTCCGCCGCGACGGTGCCGAACCGCTGACCGCGGTCGACGGCGTCTCGTTCGACGTACGGCGCGGGCAGGCGCTGGCGATCGTCGGCGAAAGTGGTAGCGGGAAGAGCGTCACGATGCGCAGCGTGATGGGCATCCTGCCGCGGACCGCGCAGATCACCGACGGGCAGGCGCTGTTCGGCGGGCGCGACTTGCTCGCGATCGGCGACAAGGAACTGCGCAAGATCCGCGGGCGCGACATCGCGATGGTGTTCCAGAGCGCGATGGAAGCGATGAACCCGACGCTGACGCTGGAGCGCCAGCTGACCGAGCATCTCTTGTGGCACGGTCTGTGCACGAAGGCCGAGGCGCGCAAGCGGGCGATCCGGGCGCTGGGCGATGTCGGTATTCCGGACCCGGAGAAGCGGATCCGGACCTATCCCTTCCAGCTGTCCGGTGGGATGCGGCAGCGCGCGATGATCGCGATGGCGATGGTGACCGAGCCGGCGCTGCTGATCGCCGACGAACCGACCACCGCGGTCGACGTCACCGTCCAGCGGCAGATCCTCGACCTGCTGGCCGAGCTGAAGAACCGCGGCACCGGGGTCATCATGATCACCCACGATCTCGGTGTCGCCCGCTACTTCTGCGACGACGCGGTGGTGATGTACGCCGGGCGCGTCGTGGAGCGCGCTCCGATGGATCGGCTGCTGGACGATCCTCGGCATCCGTACAGCGTTGGGTTGCTGGGGTCCGGTGTCGAGGTTGGTGGGCGTGACCTGCCGTTGCGGCCGATTCCTGGCAGTCCGCCAGATTTGTCGCGGCGGCCTGAGGGGTGTCCGTTCCATCCGCGGTGTGCGCAGGCCGAGCTGCCTCGGTGCGCTACCGAACAAGACGTGCTGACGATCGGTCCTGGCCGGGACGCCGCGTGCTGGAAGGTGACTGTCGATGCCTGACGAACTGGTTCGGGCCGAGTCCGTGACCAAGGTTTTCCGGACGCGTGCCGGTGAGGTCCGTGCTGTTTCCGATGTCTCGTTGACCGTGCATCGTGGTGAGACGCTGGGGCTCGTCGGTGAGAGCGGTAGCGGCAAGTCCACGATGGCTCGGTTGATGATGGGCCTGCAGGCTCCGACGTCCGGGCGGGTCGAGTTCGACGGCAAGGATCTCGCTCGGCTGCCTGCCGGTGAGCTGCGATTGCTGCGGCCTCGGATGCAGATGGTGTTTCAGAATCCTTACGGGTCGTTGCTTCCGCACTTCAGTGCTATCGGCAACGTGATGGAGCCGCTGCGGTTGCATTCGCGGGGCGACAAGGACTCGCGGCGTATCAAGGCGCTGGAGTTGCTGGAGTTGGTGGGGATCAACACTCGGCATGCCGAGTTGTATCCACGACAGTTCTCCGGTGGACAGCAGCAGCGGATCGCCATTGCGCGCGCATTGGCGTTGTCGCCTGATCTGCTGGTGTGTGACGAGCCTACGTCGTCTTTGGACGTTTCGATCCAGGCACAGATCCTGGAACTCTTCACGGATCTGCGTGCTCGGCTCGGACTGTCGCTGCTGTTCATCTCCCACAACCTCGCCGTTGTGGAGCGCCTCGCTGACCGGGTGGCGGTGATGAACAAGGGCGAACTGGTTGAGGAAGGGGCAACGTCAGACCTGTTCCGCGCACCTCAGGACGGCTACACGCAGCAGCTGCTTTCTGCCGTCCTGCCCATCCGCGGCGAGACCTGAGGTGCGGTGTACGCGCCCCGAGCGGCGGACTTAGCCGCTGCCTTCGGCTTTGGGGCGCCGGGCGCGCTGGTGCACCTCCGGCGAGGCGACAGTGACGCTTGGCGTTTGGACACCTCGGCGGGCAGCTACTTCGTCAAGGGCTACCTTCCGTCCGCTGGCGATCTGGGTCAGTTGGCTCGAGCCATGGCATTCGAGCGCTCGGCCCTCCGCGCCGGCGTGCCTATGCCTAGGCCTGTCACACCGCTCCGTCCACTGCTCGGGTGGCTGACACAAATCGAGGGCCGCCTGTTCCGAGCCCACCACTGGGTCCCCGCTGGACCGGCTGTAGACGTCTCCGCCTGGCTCGCCCAAACAATGCTCCAGGTCCACCAGCTACCGCCTCTCCGCCCCGGTGCCTTGCCTTCGTGGTGGCGTGGTTGTGTCCGCTCTGCTGAGGTTTGGGAAGGTTGGCTGCTTGCGGCTGGTAGGCGGGACCGGGGTTGGGCTGCGCTGCTCGAGCAATGCCTGCCGACGATCCTCGCGGTGACCTCACGTATCAGCGCAATCCGTGAGTCCGTGCCGGATCTGGTAACAACACATGGCGACTTCAAGCCTCACAACGTCATCATGTCGCCCTCCGGACCAGTGCTCGTGGACTGGGACAGCGTCCGTACCGACAGCACCGCCCTCGAAGCCGCCCGCACCGCGTACATCTTCGCCGCCGGCAACCCAGACCGAGTGACCCGAATCCTCGCCACCTACACAGCCTCAGGCGGCAACCTCACCTGGCCGGGCACCGACCTCTTCCTCAGCGTCCTGCGCAACCACCTTCAAGTCCTGACCGACCAAATCGACGTCTCCCTAGGCAACACCGCACCTGCCCGCTGGATGCCGGCCGCCCTGGAAGACGCCATCAGCAACAACCTCCGCAGCTTCCCCCGCCGAACAACCGCCCTGAACCAACTAGCCACCACCTGCGCCACCCAGCTAGCTAACCGGCTACTGTGACTGATCCGTGGGGGCTGAGTGACCGAGTCGGCGCCCGCGCTGTGCAACCGCGCGCGTCCCCGCAGCCGAGGCCCCCTGAGCCCGACCGGGGACCTCGCACACCCGCCTGGGACCTTGGTCACCCGCCTGGGACCTTGGTCACTCGCCTGGGAGCTTGGACACCCGCCTGGGAGCTTGGACACCCGCCTGGGACCTTGGACACTCGCCTGGGACCTTGGACAAGCAATAGCCAGTCGACACCCACCACAACCTGTTCAAGCCCCCGTCTTTGGCTCGGACGACGAGCGGCGCAGCCGACCTCGTACGAGTGGATAACCCCCAACGCGCGGGGTTATCCACTCGTACGCGGCGCCGCGGATCAGCCGGCGGTGATCCTGCCGACGTTGTTCGGCACCGGTGACGGTACGGCGTGGCGTGGCGTGGGGAGGTGCGGCGGGGCGTGGCGTGGCGTGGTGGCCTGATGATGCGGTGTGGTCGTAGGGGTTGCGGGTCTCCGCCGCACGGTGGGTTCACCCACGGTGTTGTGGGTTCCGTACCCTTCACACGGGTCAGGAACCCACAACACGATGGGTGAACCCACCGCG
>NZ_JBEZFT010000056.1:0-45254 GCF_040649595.1 Kribbella sp. NPDC048915
GGGATCACCGCGACGATCCCGCGCTCGCGCAGATGGGTTCGGATCGCGCGCGAGGAATAGGCCTTGTCGGCACGAAGCCGGTCCGGGCGGGTGCGCGGACGGCCGAGCGGCCGGGCAACACGCAACTGGGCCAGCAGCGGCAGCAGCGCCGGTGCGTCGTTGGCCTGGCCGGCGGTCACCGCGATCACCAGCGGCAGTCCATGCCCGTCTACCAGCTGATGGATCTTGGTCGACAGCCCGCCGCGAGAGCGGCCGAGCCCGTGATCAGGCGGCTCGGCCCGCGGATTCTTGTAATTCGACCCAGCCCCCTGTGTGGCGCGCGATGTTGGTCGCGTGCTGATGCGCGCGAGCGATAGTGGAGTCGACTGCGATCGACCAATCCAACCGACCCGTGGCGTCGGCCTGGGCAGTCAACGCGGCCAGCACCTCATCCCACGTACCGTCAGCAGCCATGCGCCGGTGCCAGGTCCAGACCGTCTGCCACGGCCCGAACACCTCAGGCAGATCCCGCCACGCGATCCCGCACCGGTACCGGTAGATGATCGCCTCGACCATCGTGCGGGCATCGGCGAACGGACGACCCTGCCGGCCGGTCCGAGCCGGCAGCATCGACGCGATCAACGACCACTGCACATCCGACAACAACCGAAACCTCGACACGACACCAAGGCTCTCAACGAACAGCCCCAATGTTTGTCAGACACGCTCTAGGCGTGAACCCGGCGTTGGAGGCCGGCCCGCGGCTTGCTAGCGTCCGAAGCACACAATCGGATGATCTAGGAGTGTGTCGTGAGCACTACACCGGTGAAGGTGGCCGTTACCGGGGCCGCGGGGAATATCGGCTACAGCCTGCTGTTCCGGATCGCGAGCGGAGCGCTGCTCGGGCCGGACACCCCGGTGGAGCTGCGGCTGCTGGAGATCACGCCGGCTCTGAAGGCGCTCGAGGGCGTCGTCATGGAGCTCGAGGACTCCGCCTTCCCGACGCTGGCCGGGATCGAGATCGGTGACGACCCGAACGTCGTCTTCGACGGTGTCAACATCGCGCTGCTGGTGGGTGCGCGGCCGCGGACCAAGGGGATGGAGCGCGGTGACCTGCTGGAGGCCAACGGCGCGATCTTCACCGTCCAGGGCAAGGCGCTGAACGACCACGCCGCCGACGACATCCGGATCACGGTGACCGGCAACCCGGCCAACACCAACGCGCTGATCGCGCAGCAGAACGCGCCGGACATTCCGGCCGAGCGGTTCTCCGCGCTGACCCGCCTGGACCACAACCGGGCGCTGGCCCAGCTGGCGAAGAAGACCGGCACCCACGTCACCGACCTGAAGAAGCTGACGATCTGGGGCAACCACTCCGCCACGCAGTACCCGGACATCTTCCACGCCGAGGTGGCGGGCAAGAACGCGGCCGAGGTCGTCAACGACCAGGACTGGCTGGAGAACGACTTCATCCCGACCGTGCAGAAGCGCGGCGCGGCGATCATCGAGGCCCGCGGCGCCTCCTCCGCGGCGTCCGCGGCGGCGGCCACGATCGACCACACCCGCGACTGGCTGAAGGGCTCGGCCGAGGGCGACTGGCTGTCGATGGCGGTCGTGTCCGACGGCTCGTACGACGTCCCGGAGGGCCTGATCTCGTCGTTCCCGGTGACCACCAAGGACGGCAACTGGGAGATCGTCCAGGGCCTGGAGATCAACGAGTTCTCCCGCGGCCGGATCGACGCCTCGGTCGCCGAGCTCGGTGAGGAGCGCGACGCGGTCAAGGAGCTCGGCCTGATCGGCTGACCTCGCCGTGAGATCAGCCTGACTTCAGCTGCGCGAACGCCCCCTGGAACGCTGCTTCCAGGGGGCGTTCTGCTGTCTCAGCAGCTCAGCCCTCAGCCCTCAGCGCAGGCCGTACGCCGCGATCACGGTCTGCGTCGTACTGTTCCCGGCCGTGTCCGTCACGGTCGCCCGCAACGAGACGGCCTTCCCGGCCGGCGTCGGGAAGATCGCCTTGTACCGGCCGTTGCCGATCGGCGCGACCGCGGCCTTGCGCCAGGTCTTGCCGTCGTCGCCGGACACCTCGACGGTCAGCTTCCGGATCTTGCCGGCCGCCGCGTCGACGACGATCGGCAGGACGGTCACCGGTTTGCGTGCGGCGAGGTCGCGGCTGTCCACCGGGGGCTGGTAGCGCACGCTCGGCATCGACAGCTCCGTCCTGTCCTCGGCCGCCGCCGAGCTGAATGTCCAGCGCAGGTCGGTCCGGGTCGCAAAGGGGATCTTCGATTGCGTCTGCGTCGTCTCCAGCGTGTACGTCGACTTCACCGCGGGCAGGTCCGCCGCCTCGACGTACCCAAAGCCCGTCGCCTCGGCGATGACCTTCCCATCCCGGATCAGCCTGCTGGACCCGGAGTCGGGCAGGACGAATCCGGCGTGCCCGTCCGCGTCACCGAGGCTCTCCACGGGCACGTACAGGATGTTCTCGAGCCGAACCGCCCGGCCCGCGCCGGCCCCAAGAGCGGCGGCGTAGTAGCGCTCGTCGTACGACTTGCCCGGCCGGTACGAGTTGTCCAGCGAGGTCAGCTGGCTGACGGTCTGCGGAACCGGGTACTGCGGATCGGTCCCCGGGACGATCTGTGCCACCACCGTCTGCCAGGTGGCCGGCTGCCCGTCGACGTACAGGGTCGTCGTCAGCGGTGCCTTGCCGTAACCGAGCCTCCTCCCCCAGACAGCATCCATCCCCGGCGCAAAGCCGAAGACGGTGCGCTCGTGCGCGCGGTCGCCCGCGGCGTGGACGGCTTGCCGGACGACCGCCTGGTCCTTCGCCTTCACGGCTCGGACAAACCCGGTCGGGAACCTCCCGGGGAACGTGTCGAGCTGGCCGGTGTAGTACGGCGAGTTGTCGAACGATCCGTTGGCGCTCGGCTTCGCCCACTGCGTCGACACGTGGCCGAGCAACTGCTCCGCGGGCAGCGCGGCCGACCCGACCTGTGCGGTGTAGACGACATCGAGGCCGAAGCTCAGACCCGAGTAGGTCAAGCGGTACCGCCCGTCTGCGGAAATGCGGTCGAACCCGATGTCGGCGAGCGCGGCCTGCGCGCCGGCCTGCGGCACGCTCACCTTGACCTGCTTCGCGGTCCGCGCGTCGAAAACCACGGTCGTGGACGCGGCGAGTTTCACCGACGGCTGCACGAGCCCGTAGGTGGTGACGCTGTTGTTCGGCTCCAGCATGTATTGCACGTTGTGCACCAGATACTCGCCCTTCGGCAACCGCAGCGTGAGCGTGTCGCTGTCGCTGCCGAGGAACTCGAAGAAGTTGCGTTCCAGCCCGAAGATCGACCCTTCGAACGGGATCGGCTTGCCGTCGCGTCCGATCGACTTCAGCGCCAGGGTGTAGGCCTCCGCTTCCTTCTCGACGGCGAGCGCCGAGGTCACCCTGACGCCGTCCGCGGTGGCGGTGAGCCGGCCCGAGTACGGTCCGTCCGGACCGTCGTGGTTGGTGTTGGACGTGGCCTGCACGGTCGCCGTACCGCCTGCGGGGATCGTGACGGTCGAGGCGCTCAGCTCCAGGGCGGTCGCCGGGGCGGCCGCGCCGTCCGGGCCGTTCAGCGAGGCGGCCAGGCCGAGGGTGACCGGCTGGTCGCCGAGGTTGCGATACGTCACGGTCTTCGTGACGGGCGCGTCGTCGTCGTGCGGCCATTGCGCCGTACCGAACGAGATGTTGCCCGACTCGGCGATCACGGTCTGTTTGATGCCTTTGGCAACATCTACCCGACCGGCTCCCTGCTCGAAGGCAGTCTGATCCGCGGCGGGCCGGGCCGACGCCATCAGTGCGCCCTTGAGCTCGGCCGCTGTCCAGTCCGGGTGCTGCTGGGCGAGGATTGCCGCCGCTCCCGCGACGTGCGGCGTCGCCATCGACGTACCGTCCAGGTTCAGGTAGTCGTCACCCACCGGGATGCCGATGATCGAGTCCTTCGCCCTCGCCGCCACGATCGCGACCCCCGGCGCGGTGATGTCGGCTTCACCGCGTTGTCGCCGACGCGTGGGCCGCGGCTGGAGAAGCCGGCCAACTGGTCCTGCTTGTCGACCGCGCCGACGGTCAGCGCGGCGTCCGCGCTACCGGGCGACCCGACGGTGCGCTCCCCCGGGCCGCTGTTGCCGGCGGCGATCACGAACAAGGCGCCGGTCTCTGCGGTCAGCCGGTTGACGGCCTCCTCGAGCGGGTCGATCTCGGGGGTGTCGGTGCCGCCGAGGCTGAGGTTCACGACCTTGGCCTTGACCTCGGTCGCGGCCCATTCCATGCCTGCCAGGATCGCGGACTCCTGACAGCCGCCGAAGTCGTCACAGACCTTGCCGTCGTACAGCGTGGCCTCCGGTGCGACGCCCTTGTACTTGCCGGCCGAAGCCGCCGCGGTACCGGCGATCGTCGAGGCGACGTGCGTGCCGTGACCGAAGTGATCACCGCCGGGGGACTCGGTGAAGTTCCTACTGCCGGCCACCTGGGTCGCCAGATCCGGATGCGACGCGTCGACACCGGTGTCCAGGACGGCAACCGGAACCCCTTTGCCGGTGTATCCCGATGTCCATGCGGCCGGCGCACCAATCTGCGGCACCGATCGGTCGAGCGTGACCTTACGCTTGCCGTCCAGCCAGATCTTCTCGATGTCCGGCTAGGTCAGCACCGATGATTCCTTGCCGACCACCAGTGCTGCGCCGTTGATGACCGGAAGCTGACGGGCAAGGGTTGCTCCGGGGATGGTTCGGCGCGTCTGCTGGGCTTTCCCGTTGTAGGTGACGATCAGCGGGAGTTCGTCGCCGTACCCCGCCTCGGCGAGGGCGGTCACGTCGAAGAGGCGGCGATCCAGCGTTCCCTTCGCGACGCGAGCACTCACGTCGGACGGGACGACGTACAGATGATTGCCGGATCGGTACGTGCCGAAGGTGACTGCGCCGCGGCCTTCGCCGGGCTGGATGGTGGCCCGGCTGCCACCGGGCCCGCGCAGCGTGACCCGATCACCGGTGATGAGGGTGACGGTCCTCGGTTCGACTTCCGCTCGGGTAGGGGCCGGGGCGGCTGCGGTCAAGTCGGCAGGGCGGCTGCGACTGAGTTGGGGGCGATGAGCCCGAACGTGACGATCGAGGCGACGGCGGTCAGGCCGCGGCGCCTCGATCGTGGTGTGAACGCCAAGATGAGTCCCTCCCGGTTCGATTTGTCCTCACATGGGTCGCCCGCGGGTCCTCACCTGACGCGCACGCGCGACCACTCACAGAGTCAATGCACCGGCCTCATCAAGATGTTGCGCCGAACAACCTGCCACGGCAGGTTGTTGCCTTGGCAACTTCCGTGGGTCACCGCATCTCGGGTCTGGCGGGTGGGGCGACCGTCGCGTCGGGTTGGCCGGACCTGGTGAGGGAGGAGGCAACGAAACCCGACGCCTTCAGGTCCTCGATCACGTCGTACAGGTAAGCCACGGTCTCGGGCCGCTTCGAAAGCGCCATGGCGACAGCCTGGCGGATCTCCATGAACCGCTCGTCGATCAACCGCAGCTCCGGGTTCTCGGCCACGTACCGCGTGATCGGCTGCCGAATCCCCGCCGCCACCTCCAACCCCTCGGCACGGAACGCCTCCGCACCCTCCGCACCCCTGACCACCGTGGCCCGCTGCAACGTCCGGGTCAGGTAGAGGTCGTACGCCGAACCCTCCTTCACCCCGATCCGCACGCCGCGCGCATCCACATCCTCGACGGTGCGCAACGCCGAGTCCCGGGGTACGGCGAACACACCCTCGATCACGACGTACGGCGCCGTGAACGCAACCTCGGCCGCCCGCGCCGGCTCGATCGCGAGGAAGCCGAGGTCCGCACGGCCGGTGGTCAGGGCCTCGTACGACTTCCGGGCCGCGTCGAAACACACCCATTCCACCGGCAGCCCCAGTCGCCGCGCGACCTCCCGCGCGATATCCACCGTCACGCCCCGCGGCGCCTGCGCCGTTCCCTGCGCCAGCACCGGATTCCCCAAATTGATCGAAACCCGCAGTACACCGGTGGGCGCGAGATCCTCCGCAACAGTCGCCATACCCGCGACCCTAACCAGACGCCCCTGCGCACCCACCTCCGCTTGACGATTCCCGTCAGCCGTGCGGTTTCCCCGTCAGTCGCGCGGCTTCCCGTCAGTCGCGCGGTTCCCGTCAGTCGCGCGGTTCCCGTCGATGATGCGGTGAGGAAATGGGAGGACGGTGGGCCTTGCCCAACCATCGACGCACCACGACGCCGCCCCTCCCGACGAGCAAACCCTCCACTCCAGTGGGTAACCCCTCAACTGGAGGGTTGCCCACTCAAAATTTGAATGGGCAACCCTGCAGATGAATGGGCAAGCTCGCTCGACCGTCTGCGCACCACGGCGTTCGCCGGGCGGGACGTGCGGTCGCCTGGCTGGCGGCAGCTGCGTCGGGGCGGCTGCGTCGGGGCGGCTGCGTCGGGGCGGCTGCGTGGGGCGGCTGCGTGGGGCAGGCGGTGGGCGGCAGCTACTTGCCTTGGTAGGTGCGGCGGTAGGCGGTGGGGGTGGTATGGAGGGCGGCCCGGAAGCGGCGGCGCAGGTTGGTGGCGGAGGAGAGGCCCACGCGGGTGGCGATCGCCTCGACGGAAAGGTCGGTTTCCTCCAGTAGTACGCGGGTTCTGGCGATCCGTTGAGCGATGAGCCACTGCCCTGGCGCCGTACCCAACTGCTGTTCGAACCGCCGTGCCAGCGTCCGTGGTGACACGTTGACCCGTTTCGCCAGGTCCTCGACCGTGATCGGCTCGTCCAACCGCGCCACCGCCCAGTCCAGCGCCGCACCCAACGACTCGGCCCCCGCGGAGGAACTGCCACCACGCCGGGTCGGCGGTTCGTCAATGCCGCGATCGAGCAGAGACGCACCCTCCGAGCGGTACTGCGACTGACCGCCTTCGCGATGCGGCGGCATCACCATGCGGCGCGCGACCCAGGACGCGTACGACGCTCCCTGGTCACGGCGTACCAGGTGCAGACACAGGTCGATGCCGGTACCGGAACCGCCGCTCGTTGCCACATCACCGTGGTCGATGTACAGCACGTCCGGATCCACCTGCACCGCGGGGAATCGGCGCTGCAGCTCGTCGGCGTACCGCCAGTGCGTCGCCGCCCGCCGGCCGTCCAGCAGACCGGTTGCCGCAAGCAAGTAGGCGCCCGAGCAGATGCTGACCAGCCGGGCGCCGCGCCGGTGCGCGCGCAGCAGCGCGCGGACGACGGCGTCGCTCGGCTCCCGATTGATCGGCAGCCAGCCCGGGATCACGATCGTGTCCGCCCGGCTCAGCGCCCGCAGTCCCGACGTCACCACCATGTCGAAACCCTCGGTGCTGCGAACGTTTCCGGGCTCCTCGGTGCAGACCCCGAAACGGTACGGCGGGTCGCGGAACACCGCCGCGGCACAGCCCAACTCGAAACTCGCCTGCGGCGCGGCCACCAGTGCGACAACGCGATGCATGGCAGGAAAGTACCTCATCGAGACTTTCCTGACACTGGGGTGCGGCGACGATCCCGGCCAGGATCGGGAGACATAGAGAAGCAAGACCTGGAGAAATACACGTGGTCGTCGGTCGACGACGCACCGATCCGTGAAGTGTTCCCCGGCATCAGGTTGCGGCCGTTGTGGTCCGGCAAGGTTGCGAAGGCGTTCGTCCTGGAGATGGATCCGGGATCGCACTGGCAAGGTATCGACGTCCACGATCCCGGACCGGAGGAGGTCTTCGTCGTCGACGGCGTGTTCAACGACGGTGAGCGCGACTACCCCGCCGGCTCGTTCATTCACGCGCCGGCGGGGTCGTCCCACGTTCCGCAGTCCGCGACGGGCTGCACGTTGTTCCTCTTCTACCCGGAGGGGTAGCGGCTTCGACCCCGACGGGTAGCAGTCACTCGGTACTGCGGAGCTCGGTCGGGGCGCCGTGCACGGCCGGGATCGAGCCCAGCTTGCCGGCCTGGAAGTCCTCGAAGGCCTGGATCACCTCGGCGCGGGTGTTCATCACGAACGGTCCGGCCATCGCGATCGGTTCCTTGATCGGGCGGCCGCCGAGGACCAGGACGTCAAGGTTCGGTTCGGCCTGCGGCTGCGACGTACTCGCCGCCGTACGGATGGTGTCACCGGGCCCGAAGACGGCCAGCTGACCCTTGCGGATCGGCCGGCGTTCCGCGCCGGCCGTGCCCTGGCCGGCCAGGACGTACACGAGCGCGTTGTAGTCCGGCTGCCAGGGCAGCACCATCTCCGCGCCCGGACTCACCGTCGCATGCACGAGGGTGATCGGCGTGTGCGTCGACCCCGGACCGTCGTGCCCGTCGACCGAGCCGGCGATCACGCGGATCAGTGAGCCGCCGTCCGGCGTGGAGAGCAGCGCGGAGTCGCCGCCGCGGATGTCCTGGTAGCGCGGCGGCGCCCACTTCAGCGCCTTCGGCAGGTTCACCCAGAGCTGGATGCCGTGGAACAGGCCGCCGCTCATCACCAGATGCTCCGGCGGCGTCTCGATGTGCAGCAGACCGCTGCCCGCGGTCATCCACTGCGTGTCGCCGTTGGAGATCACGCCGCCACCGCCGTTGGAGTCCTGGTGCTCCATGATGCCGTCGAGCATGTACGTGACGGTCTCGAAGCCGCGGTGCGGGTGCCACGGTGTGCCCTTCGGCTCGCCGGGCGCGTATTCCACCTCACCCATCTGGTCCATGTGGATGAACGGGTCCAGGTCGCGCAGGTCGACGCCCGCGAAGGCGCGCCGGACCGGGAATCCCTCGCCCTCGTAGCCGCTCGGCGCGGAGGTCACCGACTGCACGGGACGCTCCCGCGTCGCGGCCGGGTCCTGCGCGCTGATCCTGGGCAGAACAGTGATGTCGCTGACGGTCACGGCGGGCATGGCGTGCTCCTCTGGTTGATAGTTCAAGAATAAACTACCTGCTCGAACCGTGGCAAGAGCACCCGCATTCCCGGCCGCGGCGATCCGGCTGCCCGGGAGGATCGGGCGCGTGGCAGACTCTGGGGTCGTGACGGCGCAGATTCTGGACGGCAAGGCGACGGCGGCGGCGATCAAGGACGAACTGAAGGTCCGGGTCGCGAAACTCGCCGAGCAGGGCGTGGTGCCCGGGCTCGGCACGATCCTGGTCGGCGACGACCCGGGCAGCCGGGCGTACGTGGCCGGCAAGCACCGCGACTGCGCAGCGGTCGGGATCGCCTCGATCCAGGTCGAGCTGCCGGCGACCGCGACCCAGGACGAGATCGCCGCGAAGGTGCAGGAGCTCAACGAGAATCCGGATTGCACCGGCTTCATCGTCCAGTTGCCGCTGCCCAAGCACGTCGACACCAACACGATCCTCGGCCTGATCGACCCGGCGAAGGACGCCGACGGGCTGCACCCGGTCAGCCTCGGCAAACTCGTCCTCGGCCAGGACGGTCCGCTGCCGTGCACCCCGAAGGGCTGCGTGGAGATCCTGCGGCGGTACGACGTACCGATCGCCGGCGCCCACGTGGTCGTCGTCGGACGTGGCGTGACCGCGGGACGGCCGATGGGGCTGCTCTTCACCCGGCGCAGCGAGAACGCGACCGTGACGCAGTGCCACACCGGGACGAAGGACCTCGCGTCGGTCGTCCGTACCGGCGACATCGTGATTGCCGCGGCCGGTTCGGCAGGCCTGATCACCGCGGACATGGTGAAGCCGGGCGCCGTCCTGCTCGACGTCGGCACCAGCCGCAACGCCGAGGGCAAGATTGTCGGCGACATCGAGGACGCCGCCCGGGAGCAGGCCGCGTGGATCGCGCCGATGCCCGGCGGGATCGGTCCGATGACGCGGGCGATGCTGCTCACCAACGTGGTCGAGGCCGCCGAAGCGAGCCTGCCGCAGTGAGCGGCGCGCGAGCCGCCGGATCCGGTACGGCGTGCTGATGGCGGGCGAGGCCCAGCGCCGGAGCAACTGGCCGCTCGCGCTGACCCTGCTGGTCGCGCTGAGCGGCCTGGTCGTGCTCTGGTTCTACGACTGGCGCAACGGCGTCCTCATCTTCGCCGGCGCCGTCGGCCTGGCCGGCCTGCTCCGCGCCGGCCTCTCCGACCGCGCCGCCGGCCTCCTGCATGTCCGCGGCCGCGCGTTCGACACCACCTTCCTCTTCCTCACCGCCGCCGCCATCGCCGTCCTCGGCCTGATCGTCCCCAACTGACAGGCGCCTGTCAGCGGGACGCCGCCCGTCGGCCCGTGGCCGACGGATTGCGGCGGGCGGCGGGCGATACACCGGCGATCGCAACCTCGCAATTGTCTGGCTGCCGCCTCCACGAGCAGTCATGCGGAATACTCTCCCAGGAGGGTTTTCCGCATGACAGTGGAGGATTCTGCCCCGCCACACGCCAGAAACCCTCCAAAGATCAACGTCAGGAGCCAGGGGATGTCGCGGACTTCGGCGACGAGCGACTCGTGCTCGGTTGACGCACCATGACCTCGATACGCCCTGCGGACCCGGCGGATGCCGGCGAGATTGCTCGGGTCTATGTGGCTTCGTGGAATCAGGGGTTCGGGGAATTGATGCCGCCGGCTGTGCTGACCGCGGAGCGGGTGGCACGCTGGAGGGAAACGGTTGCTGGAGGCAACTGGTGGGTCGCGGAGTACGACGGTGAGTTCGCCGGGTTCGTGGGAATCGGGGACAGCCGGGATCCGGTGGAGGCGGGGTTGGGGGAGCTCGACACGATCGCCGTCGACCCGGCGTACTGGCGGCACGGGGTCGGTACTGCGCTGCTGCGGAAGGCGCTCGGTGAGCTCGCGGCGCAGTACGACCAGGCGATCCTGTGGACGCTGGCCGACTACCCGCAGGGCCAGAACTTCTACGTCAAGAGCGGCTGGACGCTGACCGATACCACCCGCGCCGACGGGACCCAGCTGATGTATCGCCACAAGTTACAGAACTTGAAATCTGCAACCTGACCTGCCTACGAACATCTCCGTGCCGCAGGTACTGCGGGAGACCGTGACGAGACGTTGGCTCGACCAGCACCGCGATCAGCTCACCGAGATGGCGTCCGACCCCACGATTCCCCCGGTACGTCGCCTGCGCGCCTGGCTGCACGCCGTACTCGAGCTCAAACAGGCGAAGGTCCGTGACGACCCCAAACTGTTCGCCGCATACGGGATCCTCGCCGAGGCGCACAGTCAGCTGGCGACCAACCACGTCGTGGCGCGTGTCAGGTCGACAGGACGTCTCCCGTGCCACGGGCCACAGCCGAGCGTGAATCAGACACCGAACGCACCCGCCCCGCACCACACTAACTGTCGAGCGTGCACACCTTCGGGCCGTGCATCAATCATCTAGTGGAAGAAGTGCCGGGTGCCGGTGAAGTACATGGTGATGCCGGCCTTGTTGGCGGCCTCGATGGCGGCCTCGTCGCGGATCGAGCCGCCGGGCTGGACGACCGCCTTCACGCCGCCTCCGATCAGCACCTCGAGGCCGTCCGGGAACGGGAAGAACGCATCCGACGCGGCCACGGAGCCCACGGCGCGCTCGCCCGCTCGGGAGACCGCGAGCCGGCACGAGTCGACCCGGTTGACCTGCCCCATGCCGACGCCGACCGAAGCCCCGCCCGAGGCGAGCAGGATCGCGTTCGACTTGACCGCGCGGCAGGCCTTCCACGCGAAAGCGAGATCGGCCAGCACCTCGTCCGAAGCAGCCTCGCCGGCCGCCAGGGTCCATGCCGACGGGTCGTCACCCTCGGCCTGGAAGCGGTCGCGGTGCTGCAGCAACAGGCCGCCGCTGATCGCGCGCAGCTCCACGGTCTCGTCCGCGGACACCTCCGGCGCGACGAGCAGCCGGATGTTCTTCTTCGCCTGCAGGATCTCGACCGCGCCGTCGTCGAAGCCGGGCGCCACCAGCACCTCGGTGAAGATCTCCGCGACCTGCTTGGCCAGGTCGACCGTGACCGGACGGTTCGTCGCGATCACACCGCCGTACGCCGACACCGGGTCGCACTCGTGTGCACGGCGGTGCGCTTCGGCGATGTCCTTGCCGACGGCGATCCCGCACGGGTTGGCGTGCTTGATGATCGCGACCGCCGGCTCGCTGAAGTCATACGCGGTACGCCGGGCCGCATCTGCGTCGACGTAGTTGTTGTACGACATCTCCTTGCCGTGCAGCTGCTCCGCCGCGGCCAGACCGCCGCGGCCGTTCAGGTACAGCGCGGCCGGCTGGTGCGGGTTCTCGCCGTACCGCAGGACGGCCGACTTCTCCCAGGACGCACCGACCCACGCGGGGAAGCCGGAGCCCTCCGAGCTGTCGGTGAGCACGTTGCCCATCCAGGACGCGACCGCGATGTCGTAGTCCGCCGTGTGCACGAACGCCGCCGCGGCCAGCTGCTGACGCTGCTCGAGCGAGAAGCCGCCCTCGTTCAGCGCCGCGAGCAACGACGGGTACTGCGAAGCGGACGTGACGACCGCGACGTTCGCGTGGTTCTTCGCGGCGCCACGCACCATCGACGGACCGCCGATGTCGATCTGCTCGATGCACTCGTCGACCGAGGCGCCGGAGGCGACCGTCTCGGTGAACGGGTACAGGTTGCTGACCAGCAGCTCGAACGGCTCGACCCGCATCTCGCGCAACTGCTCGACGTGCTCGTCCCGCCGGACGTCGGCCAGCAGGCCGGCGTGCACCATCGGGTGCAGCGTCTTGACCCGCCCGTCCAGGCACTCCGGGAATCCGGTCAGCTCCTCGACCTTGGTCACCGGCACACCGCTCGCCGAGATCCGGGCCGCGGTGGATCCGGTCGACACGATCTGGACGCCGGCGGCGTGCAGCGCGGCCGCGAGCTCCTCCAGGCCGGTCTTGTCGTACACGCTGATCAGCGCGCGGCGGATCGGCCTGCGGTCGGTGCTCACTTCAGTCGAACCTTTCGTCCGGTGATGGTCCAGCCGTCGCGGACCAGGCGGCCGACCCACTCCACCAGCTGGCGGCGTTCGACCTCCTTGATCCGCTCGGTCAGGGTTTCTTCGGTGTCGTCGTCCGCCACGGGTACGGCGACCTGCGCGATGATCGGCCCGGTGTCGACGCCGCCGTCCACGAAGAACAGCGTCGCCCCGGCGACCTTCACGCCGTACTCCAGCGCGTCCCGGGGACCGTGGATCCCGGGGAAGGCCGGCAGCAGCGCGTTGTGGGTGTTGATGTACCGGTCGCCGAACGCGGCCAGGAAGTCGTCCCCGACCAGCTTCAAGAACCCGGCCGAAACCACCAGATCGGGCTGGTACTGCGCGACCGACGCGGTCAGCGCCCGGTCCCAGTCGGCCCGCGACGGGTACTCCTTGACCTTGTGCACGAACGTCGGCACCCCGGCGGCCACGGCGCGGTCCAGCCCGGCGATGCCGTCCCGGTCGGCACCGACGGCGACGACCTGAGCGCCGTACGCCGGGTCGGCGCAGGCGTCCAGCAGGGCCTGCAGGTTCGACCCCGACCCCGACACGAGCACGACCAGACGTGCAGAACCGGAGTCAGCAGCAGAAGTCACGGCCGGAAGCCTATCGCTCGGCGCCGAGGTCCCCGTCAGCCGGGCGGCGGGACGAGACGATCGCGGCCGTGACCGCGGCGCCGATCGCCATCCCCGCGGCCAGCACGCCGGCCGCGGGCAGTGCTGCCGGGACGCCGACCGCGGCCATCCGCCCCGGCCCGGCCGACCCGCCGGACAGCACGAGCAGCGCGAACAGGACGATGCCCGCGACCGCCGCCGCCATCGCGCCGCGCAGCGCGAACGCGTCCCAACCCAGCGCGTAGGCGTCCTCCTCCGCGAGCCCACGCCGTACGACGACCAGCCCCGCCATCACGCCGGCCACGAGCGGGACGACTGCGGTCAGGGCGAGCAGGTACGACGGGGTCGCGCCGTCGGCAGGTACCGCGGCCAGCAACGGGAACGCCGGGAGGCTGCCGACGTCCACGCCGGTCGGGGCGATCGTCGTACCGGCCCCGAGCTGGAAACCGGGTCCGGCGAGGAACGCCACGGCGAACAGCACCAAGTTCGGCAGCAGCATCAGGCAGATCGCGAACAACACGACCGACCCGACCACGCCCGCGTTCAGCAGCTCGAGCATCGCGGTGATCCGAGAGAAATGGATCGCCAGCAGTACGGCGTACAACAACGACGCCAGCGCCATCACGGTCAGTACGGCGGCCAACGCGGCGGGTACGACGTCGCGCACCCCCGCCGGTGTCGCGTCCGCGATGTCGGCGCCGGCTCCGGACTCGACCACGATGCCGGCGAGCCCGGCCACCAGCGCGAGCGAGAACGTGCCCAGGAAGGCCGCCAGCGGCGACACCTTGAGCGAGCCCTCGTCCGTGAGCAACGCCACGATCAGCCCGCCGAGCCCGTAGACGAGCGCGAACGACAGCCCGAGCCCGATCAGCTCCTTGGTCCGGTCCGCACCACTGGACCGCGCGGCCGACTTGCCGCCGCGGTACAGGCACCAGGCGAAGAACAGGGTCAGGCCGAGCGGCGCGATGCTGATCCGGCCGGTACCGAGGGTCACACCGGCCTTGTGCGCGACCAGCCAGGCCGACGCACCGGCGCGGACCGCGCCCGAGGCTCCGCCGAACGTGGCCGCCAGCCAGCCGATGACGGCCACCGCGGCGCAGGTCAGCAGACCGGTCAGCAGGCAGGCTCCGGCGGAGATCACGGCCGACACGACCAACGGCTTGGTCCGGTCGGCGATCTCCGACGTCTGCGCGGCACTCTTGTCGCCGTCCCGCGCGCCCGGGCGGCTCAGCATGTCGGTCATCCGGCTCCCATCGTCTCTCCGCGACCGGACGGCGCTCGTCCTGACACGCCGGATGTGGGAGACTTCAGCCCGCTCGCTCACGCTCGGTTCACCGCTGTTCGCCTGGTGGTAGCTGAGTGGGGCGGTCGCGGGTTCACCGGGTACTGTCGGGTGGAATCAGTCAGGAGGTCGAGCTTTGGCCGGTTCCCACCGTGCACCACGCGGCGGCGGTCGCGCCGCTGCCCGGGAGGCGCGTCGGCAGAAGGCGCGCAAGCGGAACCAGACGATCGCGGCCGGCGCCGCGGTCGTGGTGCTCGTCGGCGGCGGCGGTGTCGCCGCGCTGAACGCGTTCGGCGGCGACAACGGCTCCGGCCCGAAGGTCGGCAGCGGTCCCGCGGACGACAAGTCGGCGGCCGACATCCTGTCCGACGACAAGGCGCTGCTGGACGCCGCGGCCGCGAAGACGCTGGGACCGACCGGCACCTGGACAGTCACCAAGACCGCGGACGGTACGTCGGCGCCGGACAACTCGTTCGCCTGCCAGATGCAGCGCTTCGCCGACCCGGCCGGGCTGCGCACCTGGGTGCGCACCCTGCAGAACTCGACCACCAAGGAAACCGCCGTCCAGTACATCGACGTGTCGAACGACAAGGCCACCGCGGCCAAGACCTACACGACCGTCGTCCGCTGGCTGAGTCAGTGCACGACACCGCAGACCCGGCTCTCGGCGGGGTACTCGACGGCCGGCGTCGGCCAGGCGGGCGTGATAGCGGTCTTCAGTCAGCTGCCCGGCGCGAAAACGACGAAGTACCGGACCGTCGCGGTCACGCTGGCGGGACAGGCGACCATGGTCGTCGAGCACGACACCGTGTCCGCCGCGCCACCGCGGCCGAGCGCGGTGCTCGCGACGGCGAGCGCGGCGGCGAAGAAGATCTGCGAGCAGACCGGCGGCTGCGGCACCGGAGCCCCGATCGCGAAACCGGCCCTGCTGCCGAACACCGACACCCCCGGCTTCATGGCCCCGGTCGATCTGCCGATCCTGGCCCAGATCGACAAGCCGTGGGTGAGCGCGCCGCCGGCGGCGAAGACCACGACCGGCACCCAGTGCGAGAAACTCGACCTGCGCAAGGCGAGGGCCGCCAAGTACGGCACAGTGACGTATGTGACGCCCGAGGCGAAGGTGCCGACCGAGTTCGGGCTCGACAACACCGTCGCGAAGTTCGCCACCGCGAACGCGGCCGCGAGCTTCGTCGAACAGATCAAGAAGAACGTCGACGCCTGCGAGAAGAACGTGTCGAACGCCGAGGTCGAGTCGACCGGTACGGTCAAGACCCCGACCGTCACGGGCAAGAGCTGGAAGGCGACGTACGACACCGGTAACGGGAACAAGTTCGTCTACCGGATCGGGATCGCCGCATCCGGCGACCGCGCGGTGTACCTGCTGTTCCCGGTGCTGAAGAAGCTCGATCTGACCGACGCCGCGTTCAACGAGACGCTGGTCCGCGCCGCCGACCGCTCGCTGGTCTACAAGTAGCAACGGGACCCACCCTCTCGCGAGGGCAGGTCCCGTTCGTCGGGGGTGCTACTTGCTCAGCCCCTGCATGATCCCGCGCATCAGGTTGGCGGTCTCGGTCGGCGTCTTGCCCACCTTCACGCCGACGGCCTCGAGGGCCTCCTGCTTCGCGGCCGCCGTACCGGACGAACCGGACACGATCGCGCCCGCGTGACCCATCGTCTTGCCCTCCGGCGCGGTGAACCCGGCGACGTACCCGACGACCGGCTTGGTCACGTTCTCCTTGATGAACGCGGCCGCCCGCTCCTCGGCGTCACCACCGATCTCACCGATCATCACGATCGCGTCGGTGTCCGGGTCGTCCTGGAACGCCTGCAGCGCATCGATATGCGTGGTCCCGATGATCGGGTCACCGCCGATCCCGATCGCGGTCGAGAACCCGAAGTCGCGCAGCTCGTACATCATCTGGTACGTCAGCGTGCCGGACTTGCTGACCAGGCCGATCCGGCCCTGGCCGGCGATGTCGGCCGGGATGATGCCGGCGTTCGACTCACCCGGCGTGATGATGCCCGGGCAGTTCGGCCCGATGATCCGGGTCTTGCCGGACGCCTGCGCGGCGGCGAAGAACGCTGCGGTGTCGTGCACCGGCACGCCCTCGGTGATCACCACGACCAGCGGCACCTCGGCCTCGACGGCCTCCAGTACGGCGTCCTTGGTGAACTTCGGCGGGACGAAGATGACCGACACGTTCGCGCCGGTCTCCTTGACGGCGTCCGCGACCGTACCGAAGACCGGCACCGCCTTGCCGTCGAAGTCCTGGCTCTGGCCCGCCTTGCGCGGGTTCACGCCGCCGACGATGTTGGTGCCCGAGGCGAGCATCCGGGTGGTGTGCTTGGTGCCCTCGGAGCCGGTCATGCCCTGGACGATGACCTTGCTGTCCTTGGTCAGGAAGATAGACATTGTTCGGCGATCCCTTACTTCGCAGCCAGCTCGGCGGCGCGCTTCGCCGCGCCGTCCATCGTGTCGACGCGCTCCAGACCGGCCAGGCCGGCCTCGTCGAGGATCCGGCGGCCCTCCTCGGCGTTGTTGCCGTCCAGCCGGACGACCAGCGGCTTGGTCACGGCCTCGCCGCGGCTCGCCAGCAGCTCGAAGGCCTGCACGATGCCGTTCGCGACCGCGTCACAGGCGGTGATGCCGCCGAAGACGTTGACGAAGACGCTCTCCACCTGCGGGTCGGAGATGATGATCTCCAGGCCGTTCGCCATCACCTCGGCGCTCGCGCCGCCGCCGATGTCGAGGAAGTTCGCGGGCTTCACGCCGCCGAACTCCGCACCGGCGTACGCGACCACGTCCAGCGTCGACATGACCAGGCCGGCGCCGTTGCCGATGATGCCGACCGAGCCGTCCAGCTTCACGTAGTTCAGGCCCTTGGCCTTGGCCGCCGCCTCCAGCGGGTCGGCCGCCGCCACGTCCTCGAACTCGGCGTGGTCCGGGTGCCGGAAGTCCGCGTTCTCGTCCAGGGAGACCTTGCCGTCCAGCGCCTCGACGTTGCCGTCCTCGAGCTTGACCAGCGGGTTCACCTCGACCAGCGACGCGTCCTCGCTGATGAAGACGCCGTACAGCTTGACGATTTCCGGTACGACGGCGTCCAGCACGTCGGCCGGGTACTTCGCCGCCTCCGCGATCTCGCGCGCCTTGGCCTCGTCCACACCGGTGGCCGGGTCGATCGAGATCTTCGCGACCGCGTCCGGGTTGGTGTGCGCGACCTCCTCGATCTCCATCCCGCCGGCGGCGGAGGCGATGCACAGGTAGTTGCGGTTCGCCCGGTCGATCAGGAACGAGAAGTAGTACTCCTCGGCGATCGCCGCGGCCGGGACGATGTTCAGGATCTTGACGACGTGACCCTTGATGTCCAGCCCGAGGATCTCGCGCGCCTTCTCCTCGGCCTCGTCCGGGGTCGCGGCCAGCTTCACACCGCCGGCCTTGCCGCGCCCGCCGGTCTTGACCTGGGCCTTCACGACCACCCGGCCGCCGATCTTCTCGGCTGCCGCGCGGGCTTCCTCCGGAGTCGTGACGACCTCACCTACGGTCGTCCGCACTCCGTGCTTGGCGAAGACGGTCTTCGCCTGGTATTCCATCAAGTCCACGACTGTGGTCCCTCTCTCGCACCTGTTCGAGTAGGCCGCGGCAGGCGGGCTGACCCGATGAAGTAGGGCACGGTCGCCGGCGCGCTCCGTCGGCCTGAGACTAGCCACCCCGACGGCGGCGGCAACAGCCGGGGTACACGCTGAGACGACTGTCACACGCGCGGCGGCCTTCGTGTCACGCTAGTTCGCATGAGCGATCCAGTGCCTGAATCCGGAACCAGACCAGTGGACGACTGGTGGCGTAGCGCGGTCGTCTATCAGGTGTACCCCCGTTCGTTCGCGGACGCCGACGGCGACGGCACCGGCGACGTGAACGGCATCCGTGCCCGGCTGCCGTACCTCGCCGACCTCGGCGTCGACGCCCTCTGGATCAGCCCGTGGTACCCCTCGCCGCTGCTCGACGGCGGGTACGACGTGGCCGACTACCGCGACATCAACCCGGAGTTCGGCACGCTCGCGGACGCCGACGCGCTGATCGCCGAGGCACACGCGCTCGGGCTGCGGATTCTGATCGATCTGGTGCCGAACCACTGCTCCTGGGAGCACCCGTGGTTCAAGGCGGCGCTCGCGGCGGGTAAGGGTTCTCCGGAGCGAGACCTGTTCTGGTTCCGGGACTCGCGCGACGGCGGTCCGCCGACCAACTGGCCGGCCGCGTTCGGCGGCGGCGCCTGGCAGCAGATCGACGACGGGCAGTGGTACCTGCACTTGTTCGACATCTCGCAGCCGGACTGGAACTGGGACCACCCGAAGGTGATCGAGGAGTTCGACTCGATCCTGCGGTTCTGGTTCGACCGCGGTGTCGACGGGTTCCGGATCGACGTCGCCGACTCGATGGCCAAGGATCCCGCGCTGCCCGACGTACCGCTGCACAACGGTGAGCCGACGCGCGAGAAGTACGTCGGGAACCCGTTCTACGACCAGCCCGGGGTGCACACCATCCACCAGCGCTGGCGGGCGATCGCGGACGAGTACGCCGATACGCCGCAGGGGCCGCGGGTCTTCGTGGCGGAGGCGTGGCTGTCGCCGGCGGAGCGGCTGGCGCAGTACGTGCGCCCGAACGAGCTGCACTCGGCGTTCAACTTCGACGCGCTGCGGGCGACGTGGGACGCCAAGGAACTGCGCGAGGTCATCGACCACACCACCGAGAACCTGTGGGCAGTCGGTGCACCCGCGACCTGGGTGCTCAGCAACCACGACACGATTCGGCACCGCACGCGGTACGGACGCGCGCCCAAGGACGCGCTGGAAGGCGCGGGCGTCGTACCGACCGATCTCGAGCTGGGGTTGCGCCGGGCGCGGGCCGCGGCGCTGCTCGAACTGGCGCTGCCGGGCGGGGCGTACATCTATCAGGGCGACGAGCTCGGGCTGCCCGAAGTGGAGGATCTGCCGGAGGACGTGCTCGACGATCCGACGTGGGAGCGGTCCGGTCATACGGTGCGCGGGCGGGACGGGTGCCGGGTACCCATCCCGTGGTCCGGGTCGGAACCGCCGTACGGCTTTGGCCCTGGCGCCGGTCAGCCCTGGCTCCCCCAGCCCATCGACTGGGCTCCCCTCACCGCCGAAGCGCAGGCCGCGGATCCAGACAGTCACCTCAACCTCTACAAGCAGGCGCTACGGATCCGCCGCGACCACCCCGCGCTGGGCGAAGGCCGCCTCACCTGGGACGAGGACGCTCCCGCCGACGTGCTCTCCTTCACCCGCGCCTCGACCTTCCGCTGCATCGTCAACCTGGGCCCCACCCCCATCCCCCTCCCCACCCACAAATCCATCCTCCTCACCAGCCACCCCCTCCCCGGTAACAACCTCCCCCCAGACACCACGGTCTGGCTCGAGCTCTGACCGGAGGGTGATGAGTTGAGCTGCAGGCTTTGGCGATCGCCGAAGCCTGCAGCTAAACTAGGAATGCCGAAGCGGGAGCTGAGGAAGTGGGCCCGGGAGCCAGCCGGACGACTGGTCGCCCGGGTTTCGCGCGTTCAGGGCAGGTCGACAATGTCCGCCACGATGTCGTTCACTCGACGGCGCCAGTCCCCGCCCTTTCCCAAGGCCCAGGCGGTCGCATCCGCTGCCCAGAGCAACGGCTCGGCGGCCGGCGCCGAATGGAGCCAGGTGAATTGAGCGACTCCGCGCCGATTGAGGATCGGCTGAATCACCCGCTCGTCCTGACGGTCTTGGCTGCACGACTCGATCACCAGTCGCGCAACACCAAGATCGAGGAGATCGGGAACCAGCGCCCGGAGACACTGATCCCGCGCTTGACGAATCGGTCGGCCGGCGACCGGCGCTCGGTACAGGTGCCCCTGGATGCCCAATCCTGCAAGGGTGCTGAGGATCTCACGGCGCCGGCTGTCGTTCTCGTCCCTCATGTGTAGCCGTCGCTGACCGGGTTTGCACAACTCACGGAGTTTGCCGCGCGCAACCGACAGGTCGCCGGTCGAGATCACAGCGGCGGAGAGCAGGTAGCCGTTGCGAACCGACTCGTCGACGAAGGCATGGGAGGCGGGCACAGAGAGTTACCTTAAGTGTGCCGTCAGGCACACACCAAACCTGTCGTGAACAGCGAACGGCCGGAGCCTGTGCGGGCTCCGGCCGTTTCTGTTGAGTGGACCGCTTACTTGACGCCGCCTGCGGTGAGGCCGGCGACGATGCGGCGTTGGAAGAGGAGTACGGCGATCACCAGCGGGATGGTGACGACCACGCCGGCTGCCATCTGGCTGCCGAACGGTTGGTCACGACCGGACGCGCCGGTGAACTGGGTGATCACGACGTTCGCCGTCTGGATCGACTTCTTGTTCACCATGCTCAGCGCGATCAGGTACTCGTTCCAGGCCGCGATGAACGTAATGATCGCGGTGGTGAACACGCCGGGCGCGGCCAGCGGGATGATCACCTTGCGGAACGCCTGCGCCGGCGTACAGCCGTCCACCATGGCGGCCTGCTCGAGTTCCCGCGGCATCTGCCGGAAGAACGCGGTCAGGTTCCACACCGCCAGCGGCAGCGCGAACGACAGGCTCGGCACGATCATCGCCTGATAGGTGTTGATCCAGTTGATGTCGCTGAACAG
Organism: Kribbella sp. NPDC048915; assembly: GCF_040649595.1. NCBI lineage: Bacteria > Bacillati > Actinomycetota > Actinomycetes > Propionibacteriales > Kribbellaceae > Kribbella > Kribbella sp. NPDC048915. The sequence goes on from NZ_JBEZFT010000056.1 coordinate 21,464, forward strand.
CTTCTTCAGCGGGATCACCAGCGAGATGCCCGGGAACATCGACGTGGTGATGATGATCGCCAGCACGACGTTCTTGAACTTGAAGTCCAGCCGGGCGAGCGTGTACGCCGCCACCATGCCGATGATCAGCGTCAGGATCGTCACCGTGCCGGCCACGATCAGGCTGTTCAACAGCGCCCGGCCGAAGCCGGTCCCGGGCCGGAACACGTCGGTGAAGTTCGTGAACGACCAGCGCCGCGGAATGATCGAGTTGTCGAACTGATCGGTTGGCCGACGCAGCGCCGAGACGACCATCCAGTAGAACGGTGCCAGGCAGTAGAGCACGATCAGACCGAGACCGACCAACGGCAGCCACCGCCGGTACCACGGAGCCTCGGCCGCCTTGACATCGATGACGTTCGGGGCCTTCGCTGCCACCGCCATCACGCACCTCCTCCACCGCTGCCGGTGCCCGCGTTCGCGCCGGCCAGCGCCGGCCGGTCGTCGCGGTTGCGCAGCTTGCCGTTCTTGCCGTTCTTGCCGTTCTTCTTCGGCTTGGCCTGCCGGGCCTCACCGATGACGTCCGCGCCGAGCACCTTCACGAACACGTAGGCGACCACCGCGACATAGATGAACAGCAGCGTCGCGTACGCCGCCGCCGGTCCGTACCGGGTCTGGTTCGCCTCCAGGTAGGCCAGGATCGACAGCGTCTCGACCGACTCCTTGTTCGGGCCGACCAGAACGAACGGCAGGTCGAAGATCCGCAGCGTGTCGAGGATGCGGAACAGTACAGCCACCAGCAGCGCCGGCTTCACCAGCGGCATGGTGATCCGGATGAACGTCTGCCACGGACTGGCTCCGTCCACCTTCGCCGCCTCGTACACCTCGTCCGGGATGGTCTGCAGACCGGCCAGGACGAGCAGGCCGATGAACGGCGCGGTCTTCCAGGTGTCAGCGATGATCACCGACAGCACCGACTGCCAGCCCTCGGTGGACCACAGGATCTGCGTGCCGAGGATGGCGTTCGCGATGCCGTCGGCCTGGAAGATCCATTTCCACAGCAGCGCCGACACGACCGTCGGGATCGCCCACGGGACCAGGATGCTGGCCCGGACCAGACCACGGCCCTTGAACGCCTTGTGCATCACCAGGGCCATCGCCACACCGAGCACGGTCTCGAGGATCACGCAGGTGACGGTGAAGAACGTGGTGTTGTAGAAAGCGTTCCAGAAGCGGTCCGCGGTCTCCCCCTGGAAGATCGCCGTGAAGTTGTCCCATCCGACGAACTCGTCGCCCTGGACGACGAACCCGGATTCGTCGATCCGTTGACCGCTCTGGTACAGCGACTCGCGAAAGGCCGACAGGATCGGGTACACGACCACCAGGAGCAGAACGATCAGGGTCGGTGACAGCAACAGCGCGGCGAGCCGACCGGTGCCCTCGTTGAACGAGCTCTGGCGCCGGGGCTTCTTGGTGGCTTCCGGCGTCGGTCGCGGCGCGACCGGTGCGGATGTAGTCACCTCTGCCTCCTTCTCTCTGCCCGCGTACCGCGGGCATCGACAGGCCGGGGCCGGCACGCAACGCTGTAGCTACGCGCCGGCCCCGCCGCTTCGATCATTGGGTGATGAGGCCGCTCAGCTTGTCCTGCAGCTGGCTCAGCGCATCCTTCGGTGGCGTCGTGCCGGTCAGGGCACCGTAGGCCGCCTCCTGGATGGCGGTCGTGACGTCGCCGTACTTGACCACCTTCGGCCGCGACTTCGCGCCCTCGATGGAAGCCTTCAGCGGAGCCAGGTACGGGAACTGCTTGGTCAGCTCGGGGTCGTCGTACAGCGACGCCCAGGTCGGTGCCTGCGAGGTCTTCTGGACGTTCACCTTCTGGCGCTCTTCGCTGGACATGAACTTGATGAAGTCCGCGGCCGTCGCCTTGTTCTTGGCGAACTCGGAGATCGCGTAGTTGTGACCACCCAGGGTGGACACGCCGGCGCCGTTCAGACCCGGCAGCGGGGCGACAGCGAACTTGCCGGCGATCTTCGACGAGCCGTCGGTCTTGTTGGCCAGCGCGTACACGTACGGCCAGTTGCGGTGGAAGATCAGGTTGCCTTCCTGGAAGGCCCGCCGGCCCTCTTCCTCCTTGTAGGTGATCGCGGCCTTCGGGATCTCGCCCGACTTGAAGCCCTCGACCAGGAAGTTCAGCCCCTCGAGCGCCTCGGGGGTGTTGACGTTCGGCTTGCCGTCGTCACCGACGACCACACCGCCGGCGCCGTTCACGGCCTCGGAGAAGTTGACCGTCAGGCCCTCGTACTTCTCGAACTGACCGGCGTAGCAGTTCATCGACTTGGCCTCGGGCAGCGCCTTGACCTTCTCGCAGGCCGTCTTCATCTCGGCCCACGTCTTCGGCGCCTGGACACCGGCCTTGTCGAGGAGGTCCTTGCGGTAGTACAGCAGGCCGCCGTCCGACGTCACCGGGACCGCGTACAGCTTGTCGCGGTACTTCGCGGTGTCCACCGTCGAGGGCAGCAGCTTCCCGAGGTCCGGGAACTGGTCCTCGGGCAGCTCGGTCACCCAGCGGTTCGCGGCGAACTCGGCGGTCCAGACGACGTCGAGGTTCAGCACGCTGAAGGCATCGGACTTGATCTGCGCGTTCTGGATCATCTGCGCCCGCTGCTGATCCGCGGACTCCGGCAGCTCGGTCACGGTGACCTTCTCGTCCGGGTGTTGCGCGTTCCACGCCGCGACCTGGTTCGTCAGGTTCCCGGAGGTGTCCTTGCCGGTGGCAAAGTTGATCGGACCGCGGCCTTCCAGTGCTGCACCCCCGGACGAACCGCTGTCCCCGCCGCCGCCGCTTCCGTCGTCACCACCACACGCGGTCGCCAGCAGCGCCAGGCTGCTCGCGATGGCCACAAAGGCCGCGCGGCGTGTGTGTGATCGTTCAAACCTCATCGTTTACCTGCCCTCTCCCGATGGGACATCGCTTAGGTCCTGCGTGAGCGGTTCCCAGTCCCCCACCGCACTGCGATCCGCCCTGTCCGGACAGTAACCGACCACGGGCCAATGTGTTCTGAGCCACACAGTGCACGACCCGACAGTCTCTGAAACGGACAGCCGCATGGCTGTATGCGACCGCGTTTGGGAAGCCCGCACAACCGGGTATTTCTTAACGATTCGGTATTACCGATTAGTAACCTGGCAGAAACGGGCAGGACTGTTCAGAACGACTCCAAGCAGTCGTCATTACGCTCCGGAGCGATGCCGAAGCGATCCGGAGGAGCCCCGGATGAGCCCCGGACGAGGTACGGGCGCGGCACGAACGAGGTACGGGCGAGGTACAGGCGAGGGCTCGGCGGGGGTGTGAACTCAGGCCGAGGTGGCCGACGCGTCGCCCACGTTGGCGCGTACCCACTCGACGATCTCGGTGGTCGTCGCACCCGGGGTGAAGATCTTGTGGACGCCGAGTTCGGCCAGCGGCTGCAGGTCGGCCTCGGGGATGATGCCGCCGCCGAACACCACGATGTCGTCGGCCTCGCGCTCGGTCAGCAACTCACGCACACGCTTGAACAGCGTCATGTGCGCACCGGACAGCACCGACAGCCCGATGGCGTCGGCGTCCTCGGCGATCGCGGTCTCCACGATCTGCTCCGGCGTCTGGTGCAGGCCGGTGTAGATGACCTCCATACCGGCGTCCCGCAAGGCGCGGGCGACGACCTTGGCGCCGCGGTCGTGACCGTCCAGGCCGGGCTTGGCGACGACGACACGCAACGGGCTGGTAGCTGGCATGAGGGCAGGCTAACCGGTGTCTTCCTCACGGATAAGACACGGAGACGTGTGTTCGCCCACATGCCGGATGGGAACCGGTTACCGTGGAAGTGATCGGACCACCGGGGGGTCTGGTTTGCTGAGGAGTCGCCATGAGCAGCTGGCAGGACGAGGTCCGCGGCGCCTTGGACGGTCTTGCGTACGGCGCTCGCTCGGCGCTCACGCCCAGCGTGCTGCAGGGCGCGGCCGTCGAACTCGGCTGGCTGACGACCCATCTCGCGATGTACCCGCTCGGCCTGGTCCGCGGCGGCGCGCCCGAAGCCTCCCGGCTGAACCTCGCCGGTCTCGGACCGGTCCAGCGCGGTCTGCTGGTGAGCGACGTCCAGGCCGCCGGTACGCCGATCCTGCTGGCGCACGGGATCATCGACAACCACACGATCTTCGCGCTGATGCGCCGGCAGTTGGTCCGGCGCGGATTCAGTCGCCTGCACACGTTCTCGTATTCACCGTTGACCCTGGACGTACGCCGTACCGCCGAGCGGATGGCCCGCGAGGTCGAGGCGCTCTGCGAGGCGTCCGGGTCGGACCAGATCCATATCGTCGGCCACAGCCTCGGCGGACTGATCGCCCGGTACTACGTGCAGCGCCTCGGCGGTGCTGCCCGCGTGCACACCTGTGTCACGCTCGGCACGCCGCATCAGGGGACGGTGGCGGCCAAGCTGCTGCCGTGGCCGCTGGTCAAGCAGGTCCGGCCGGACAGTGACCTGATGGCCGAGCTGAGTGAGCCGGCGCCCGGCTGCCGGACCCGGTTCGTCGCGTTCTACAGCGACGTCGACCAGCTGATCGTGCCGCAACGGCGGGCCCGGATCCGTCACCCCGATCTGACGGCGAGTAATGTCCGGGTGCACGGCGTGGGTCACCTGTCCCTGCCGTTCCACGGCGAGGTCGTGCACCACATCACCGGCGTACTGGCCCACCTGGACGAAGAAGAGCCCAAAACTGCCTGATACGGCAGCTTTCTGGCAGCTTCGGGCGGATGCACGTGCAGCGGCTCATGCAAAAGTTTCGTGAAGGAGCCGCGGAAAAGTGGGTGGCGGGGTTTGTCACCCCGTGACCCTTCCGTTATGGTCTGTGAGTCCTCCCGGGGAATAAACCCCTGAGGGGATGCAGGACAGCGACAAGCCCCTCCCCTGTGACCGAAAGGCCACGTTGTGTCCCAGCACCGTGCCGCGGGTGACCGCGTCACGCCCGGCAATGCTGCGCGCAAGCCCGGCGCAGGACGTCATAGTGCGAAACATCGCGTTGCCAGGCGTAATACCCCCAGCAGTTCCCAGATCGTCGGATTGACCGCCGCGCTCGCCGCAGCCGCCGGAGCTGTCGGCTTCAGCCACAGCACGTTGGCGTCGCCGACCCAGGCGAACTCCGCGGTGAACCTCGCGGCGCTCAGCCTGGACAGTGGGCAGCAGCTGTCCGGAATCACCACGGCGCGGATCCAGGCCCGCCAGCTCGCCACCCGGGACTCCTCCCGCGTCCAGCTGGCCGACCCGACCACCAAGAAGCAGTCCGCCGCGGCGAAGCTGGCCCAGGCCCGCGCCGCGAAGCTCACCGCCACGCAGGCCCTGACCGCCAAGCGCGCCAGCGCACTGGCCGCCGCGAAGGCGAAGGCCGAGGCAGCCGAGAAGAAGGCCCGCGAGTCGGCCACCCGCTGCGAGATGATGATCTCCGGCTATCACATCACCGCGACCTTCGGGCAGGGCGGCAGCCGTTGGGCCCGCACGCACACGGGCACCGACTTCGCCGCCCCGATCGGCACCAAGATCAGGTCGGTGATGAAGGGTGTGGTGATCTTCGCCGGCCACGCCGGCGCGTACGGCCGTCAGGTCCAGGTCCGGCACGAGGACGGCACCGTCACCTGGTACAACCACATGTCGAAGTTCAGCGTCGAGGTCGGCGAGACCGTGTACGCCGGCGACGAGGTCGGCCGGGTCGGGATGAGTGGCAACACCACGGGGCCGCACCTGCACTTCGAGGTCCGCCCAGGCAACGGTGACCCGATCAACCCGCTGCCGTGGCTGCGCAACCACTGCGGTCTGAACCCGTAATCCGATACAGCACCTGACTCGACCTGACTAAGCTGCGGCGCATGCGTCCGGCAGCTGGTGAGGTTCTGCACTTCTCCGAAGATCCGACCATCGAGATCTTCCGGCCGCACGTCGCCAAGACGGCGCAGCAGGCCACCGCGTACGTCTGGGCCGTCGGGCCCGACCGCGCCCCCGACTACTGGTTCCCGCGGCAATGCCCGCGGGCGATGGCCTGGGTCGGGCCGAAGACCACCGACGAGGACCGCGACCGCATCATCGGCGCCGGCTCCGGTACCCGCGTGCACGCCGTGGAGTACGGCTGGCTGGACGCGATGCGCACCGTCGAGCTGTACGCGTACCGCCTTCCCGCCGACGACTTCGTCGAGCACGACGCCGCCGTCGTCGCGACCACCGCCGTACGGCCGCTCGGGCCGCCGGAGCGGGTCGGTGACCTGTTCGCGTTGCACGACGAAGCCGGGATCCAGCTGCGAGTTCTGAACCGCCTGCACGACTTCTGGACCGCCGTCCGGGCCAGCACCCTCGAGTGGAGCGGGATCCGGCTCCGCAACGCCCGCCCATGACGTACGGCGAAGTGGCTGAGCGCGCCTGGTCCTGGGTGCTCGGGCAGGTCTGCTGGGACGAGAGCGGGCCGTGGATCGCGGAGGCGGCGGGCGGTGCGAAGCCCGAGGAGTACGTCGACGGGATGCACAGCGGGATCGGCGGACTCGCGCACGTGCTGGCCGAGATCCGGCTGACGCGGGAGTGGACGCCTGAGGAGTCGCAGCTCGCGGCAGCGATCGCGGAGCGGATCCGGGCAGCGGTGCCGTCGAGTACGACAACCACCTTCTTCGACGGACTGGTCAGCTCGCTCGGGGCCCTGACCGCGCTCGACGCTTCCGGTGCGGACGCTGTTGTAGCGCGTCTGCAGGAGTTGGAGCTGGGCGATGGTTGGCCGCAGGACTTCCTGGCCGCGCCGAAGTACCTGCCCGGTGCGGTCGCGAACGACGTCACGCTCGGCACCGGCTCGATCCTGCTCGGTGCGCTCTGGGCGCTTCGGCACGGCGTCGACGCCGCCGCCCTCGCCAACCGCGCCGCGGACCTGCTGCTCGCCGAACGGGAGGAGCAGAGCACCGGGTGGAACTGGCGGTTCGTGCCACGCCGGTTCCGGACCGACGAACCGGCCGAGATGCCCAACTTCTCCCACGGCCTGGCCGGCATCGTCGCCGTACTCGCGCTGGCCGCCAAGGAGCTGGACCGGCCTGAGCTCGTCGACGCGGCCGGGCGTGGGGCCGAGCATCTGGTGACGCTCGGGATCACCGACGACCGTGGCTTCCGGGTGGCGCGGGTCGTTCCGTGGTCCGAGCAGCACGGTGACGAGTTCACCTACAACTGGTGCCACGGCGGCGCCGGGACCGCGCTCGCGTTCACCGCCCTCGAGTACGCCGACGTGCAGCAGATCGCCGGTGAGACGCCAAGGACGTGGCGCCGGCGCTGCCTGGACGGCGTCCGGTCCTCCGGCATCCCGGAACGCCTGCATCCGGGATTCTGGGACAACGACGGGCGCTGCTGCGGTACGGCGGGCGTCGGCGACGCGTTCCTCGACGCGTGGCTGCTCGACGGCGAGCAGCAGGACCTGGAGTTCGCCGTACGGATGGGTGACACGCTGGTCGAGCACGCCTCCCCGGAGGGGTACTGGCGGTTCGTCGAGCATCGCAACGACGACCCGCTGTTGCCACCCGGAGTCGGCTGGATGCAAGGCGCGGCCGGGATCTCGGCGTACCTGTTCCGGCTGCAACGCATGCTCGACGGCGATCGAAGGGCGGTCGAGCGGATGGAGAACTGGTGGGTCAGCGCTGCCAGACCTCAGCGGTCGTGAGGAACGCGGACGAACCCGGCTTGTCCGGCGAGCCGTCGACCTGAACGAACCCGGGTACCGACGCGCCGCCGATCGAGACCGTCGCGGTGCGCACCGGGGCGATCACCAGGCTGAGGCTGTGCTCACCCTCGGCAAGCGGGAAGCTGTCGGTGGCGAACAGCCGCCGGTCCAGCACGCCGCTCATCTCGATCTGGATGTCCGCGGCCTTCACGCTCAACCCGTCGGCGAGGTTCATCGAGACCTGGACGAGGTCCCGCTCGACGGCGGGCTCGTGCCAGGGCAGCCCCTGGACCTCGAGGAACGAGCGGACGAAGTACGACTCCAGCCAGGCGGCCAGGTCCGGGTCCTCCGAAACGACCCGGACGATCCCGTCGAACCACAGCACCACCGCCGTACCGCTGCCGCGGATCGACCAGTCGACCATCCAGATCGAGGCGTACGCCGTCACCTTGCCGTGCTCGTCGAACAGCCGCAGGCCAGGATTGGCTCCCGCCAGGATGATCCGGCGGCCGGCGGCGGACGACTTGGACATGGATCTGCGCTTCCGGAGAGGGGCCGAAGATCCTTGATTGTCTCAATCTCCGGCCCAGATGCAACGGACAGCGCAGGAAAGTTGCCCTAGTGTCCCGACTCAGGACTCAGATCTTCTCCACCGGGGCGTAGCGCAGCAGCAGCCGTTTGACGCCTTCGGACCCGAAGTCGATGTCGGCCTGGGCCTGCTGCCCCTCGCCGCGGACGACCACGACCGTGCCCATCCCGAAGCTGTCGTGCACCACCCGATCGCCCGGGTTCAGGCTGATCACCGGCTTGTCCGAGGCGGTCCGGCGCGGCGGCTCGTACCGGCTCGGGATCCCACTGCCACGCGCGCCGGTGCTCGTCCCAGTGCCGGACCAGCGGCTGATCGCGGACTCGTCGCGGCGCCAGTCGAGCAGTTCGGCCGGGATCTCCTCCAGGAACCGCGACGGCGGGTTGTGTTGCGGAGCGCCGTACGCCGACCGCACCGCCGCACGGGAGATCGCGAGCCGCTGCCGCGCGCGGGTGATCCCGACATACGCCAGGCGGCGCTCCTCCTCGAGCTCCTTGAGGTCGGTCAGCGACCGGGAGTGCGGGAAGACGCCGTCCTCCATCCCGGTCAGGAACACCACCGGGAACTCCAGGCCCTTCGCGGTGTGCAGCGTCATCAGCGTGACCACGCCGCCGTCGTCGGCCGCGTCCGGGATCTGGTCGGCGTCGGCGACCAGCGCGACCCGCTCCAGGAACGCCTGCAGATCGGCCGCCTCGCCGGCCGCGGTCCGCTCCTCGACGAACTCGCGCGCCACCGAGATGAACTCGTCCAGGTTCTCCAGGCGGGTTTCGTCCTGCGGATCCGGCGACTTCTGCAGCGTCTCGTAGTACCCGGAACGGTGCAACGCGACGTCCAGGATCTCGTCCGGCGGCGCGCCCGAGTCGACCATCGCGGTCAGCTCGTCGAGGATGTCGACGAAGGCCTGGACCGCGTTCACCGAGCGGGACGCCATCGCCGGCGCATCCTGGGCCCGGCGCATCGCCTGGGCGAACGAGATCCGGTCCCGCTGCGCGAGCGCCTCGATCGCCGCCTCGGCCCGGTCACCGATGCCGCGCTTCGGCTCGTTCATGATCCGGCGCAGCGAGACGGTGTCCTCCGGGTTGACCAGAACGCGCAGGTACGCGAGCGCGTCGCGGACCTCCTTGCGCTCGTAGAACCGGACGCCGCCGACCACCTTGTACGGATGCCCGGTGCGGATGAACACTTCCTCGAACACCCGGGACTGCGCGTTGGTGCGGTAGAACACCGCGACGTCGGACGGCTTCACCCCCTCGGCGTCGGCCAGCCGGTCGATCTCGTCGGCGACGAACTGCGCCTCGTCGTGCTCGTTGTCGGCGACGTACACCGCGATCTGCTCGCCCTGCCCCTGGTCGGACCAGAGGTTCTTCGGCTTGCGGCCCTCGTTCCGGGAGATCACCGCGTTGGCCGCGGTCAGGATCGTCTGGGTGGAGCGGTAGTTCTGCTCCAGCAGGATCGTCTCGGCGCCCGCGAAGTCCTCCTCGAAGGCGAGGATGTTGCGGATCGTGGCACCGCGGAACGCATAGATCGACTGGTCGGAGTCGCCGACCACCATCAGCTCGGCCGGCGGGGCAGTCGGGCCCCTGTCATCGGCCGGGTCCTCGCCGCAGAGCTCGCGGATCAGCGTGTACTGCGCGTGATTGGTGTCCTGGTACTCGTCGACGAGCACGTGGCGGAAGCGGCGCCGGTAGTACTCCCGGACCTCGGGGAAGGCCTGCAACAGGTTGACCGTGGTCATCAGCAGGTCGTCGAAGTCCAGCGCGTTCGCCTGGGCGAGGCGCTCCTGGTAGATCCGGTAGCACTCGGCATACGTCTGCTCGAGATGGTTCTCCGCCTTGGCCGCGGCCGTCTCGTGGTCGATCAGCTCGTTCTTCTGGGTGCTGATCCAGTTCAGCACGGCGCGCGGGTTGTACCGCTTCACGTCCAGGTCGAGCTCGCGGCAGACCAGCGTCATCAGCCGGCGCGAGTCGGTGTCGTCGTAGATCGAGAACGTCGAGTTGATCCCGAACCGCTTGATGTCGCGACGCAGGATCCGCACACAGGACGAGTGGAACGTCGAGACCCACATCAGCTTCGCCCGCGGACCGACCAGGTCCACCACCCGCTCGCGCATCTCCGCGGCGGCCTTGTTGGTGAACGTGATCGCCAGGATCGAGCCGGGGTGCGCGTCGCGGGCCGCCAGCAGGTAGGCGATCCGGCGAGTCAGCACCCGCGTCTTGCCCGAGCCCGCACCGGCCACGACCAGCAGCGGCTTGCCGGAGTGCACGACGGCGGCGCGCTGCTGCGGGTTGAGCCCCTCGAGCAGCGCCTCCGGGTCAGACCGAGACGTCTTCGGCTCCTCCAGCGGCACCGGGAGCTCATCAGGCGAGAACAGCGTAGTCATCACCCAACACCTTAGGCGCTCCCGCCGACAGTTACCGAAAACCGGTTCGAATCGGCCCGGTTAGAGTGGCCCGCTATGGAGCTGGTGGATCGCTACGACGCGCTGGTCGACGGGGTCGAAGAGCTGTACGAGCAGGGCCGGTACGGCGAGGCGGTCGCGCTGATGGACTCCGAGAGCGGCGGCCTGGAGGCCTGGCAGGCCGAGCTGGCACATCTGAAGGCCTGTGTGCTCGGCGCGGGCGGCGACACCGATGGGGCGCTTCGGGTACTACGGGACGCGAGCGCCGAAGGTGCGTGGTGGGTGCCGGATATTCTCCTGGACGACGACGATCTGGCCGGTCTGCGCGGGCGGCCCGAGTTCGACGAGATGGTCGCGGTCTCGGGTGCGCGCGCGAGCGGCGATCCGGTCCCGGCGCTGGTCGACGTACCCGAGCAGCTCGCGGGTGTCGTGTTCGCGCTGCACGGAGCAGGGCAGACGGCGGAGCACGCGCGGCGGGACTGGGCGGGCGTCCTCGAACGGGGGTACGCGCTGGTGTGTGTCACCTCGTCGCACCGGATGTCACCCAGGTACCGCACCTGGCCTGACCGTGAACAGGCCGCGGCCGACATCGCTGCGGCACTCGACCGCTGGCAGGCCATGACCAGTCTGCAACTCCCACGCGAAGGGCTGCCGCTCGTCGCCGCCGGTTTCTCGGCCGGCGGACGGGCGGCTCTTGACTGGGCGCTCACCGGCCGGCCGGTGCCCGTCGACGGCGTACTCGCCATGGCTCCGGCCCTGCGCGAACTGCCCACGGACCGGCCGTCATTGTCCCCGGCAACTGTCTGGATCGGGACGGACGACGGCCTGCTGGAGGTTGTCGACGCGGCGGCCGACCAGTTGGACGGGTTCACGATCGAGCGCGTACCCGGGTTGGGACATGCCTTCCCGCCGGACTTCGCGCAACGGCTGGCCGCTTTGCTCTGAGCAGAGTTGCCCACAGCAGAAAAGCTGGGGTGGCGGGGTCCGGCCGGTCAGGGTGGATGACATGGCAGAAGACATGAAACCGCCGATGTTCAACGAGGCCGCCCGGCAGCGCTTGTTCGGCCAGCGGATCGTCGTACTGGACGGCGTGCTCGACGACGACAACGGGACCCTGCTCGCCAGCCAGATCATGTCGCTGGCGGCCGAGGACCCGGACACCGACATCTCGCTCTGGATCCATTCGCCCGGCGGTTCGGTGCCGTCGATGCTGGCGATCCGGGACGTGATGCGGCTGGTGCCGTGCGACGTGTCGACGCTGGCGATCGGGCTGGCCTGCAGCGCCGGCCAGTTCCTGCTGTCGGCCGGTACGCCGGGCAAGCGGTACGCACTGCGGCACGCGCGCGTCCTGATGCACCAGGGCTCGGCCGGGATCGGCGGGTCCGCGGTCGAGATCGAGATCCAGGCCAACGACCTGCGGCACATCCGGGACACGGTGCTTGGGCTGATCGCCGAGGACACCGGGCAGTCGTTCGAGACGGTGCACGAGGACTCGCTGCACGACCACTGGTACACCGCCGAGCAGGCCCGCGAGTACGGCTTCATCGACCACATCGTCGACTCGTTCGATCAGGTCATGCCGAGGAGGGCAGCCGCATGAGCACGTACACCATTCCGAACGTGATCGCCCAGTCGCCGCGGGGCGAGCGGATCATGGACGTCTACTCGCATCTGCTCGCGGAGCGGATCATCTACATCGGGACGGGGATCGACTCCGGGGTCGCGAACGCGCTGATCGCGCAACTGCTGCACCTGGAGGCGGACAAGCCGGACCAGGAGATCAAGATCTTCATCAACTGCGAGGGCGGCGACATGACCGCCGCGCTCGCGATCTACGACACGATGCAGTACATCCAGTCGCCGATCGCGACGTTCTGCGTCGGGCAGGCGATCTCGGCCGGTGCGCTGCTGCTCGCCGCCGGGACGCCGGGCAGCCGCGCGACGCTACCGCACGCGCGGGTCGTCCTGCACCAGCCGGCCGCGCGGAGTCAGGGCACGATCCCGGACCTGATCCTGCAGGCCGACGAGGTGGTCCGGGTCCGCGGCCAGGTCGAGGAGATCCTCTCGCGCCACACCGGGCAGACGGTCGAGCAACTGCGGCACGACACCGACCGCGACCACGTGCTGACCGCGGAGGGCGCGAAGGAGTACGGCATCGTCGACCAGGTGCTCAGCGCCCGCACCCCGCTGCCCGCCTTCGCGTGACCCGCATCCCCACGCGGTCGCCCCTGGTTCCAGCCTGGCAGCGCAGGCTCGGCCGGATTGTGATGGCGTAGGGATCCTCATCCCGCCGCCTCCAGCACCTTGTCGGCGACGGCGGCGTGGTGGGCGAGGTCCTGTTTCGGGCGGCCGACCCGGTTCGTCAGGTACGCGTAGGCGATCCTGCGATCCGGGTCGGCCCACCCGATACAGCAGTTGCTGCCGTTGTGCCCGAACGCCCGCGGGCTGCTCAGCGCCCCCAACGACGACACGGTGCCTTCCATCCAGCGCGGTCCGCCGAGCTGGAAGCCCTGCGACCAGCGCACCGGCGCCCGCGCGACCGGGTCGTACACGCCCTCGCTGCTCGGCTCGAGTGCGACCGCGAGCTGCTGCGGCCCGATCAGTCGCCCCGCGAGCAGACCTTGGTAGAACGCGGCCAGGTCCCGCGCGGTCGTCGAGATCCCGGCGGCCGGTACGACGGCCTCGCGGGTACTGCGCCGGTTCACCACGGACTGGATGATCGGACCGAGCGGACCCGAAGCACGAACCGCGACATGCTGCCCCCACAACTCGGGCGGCAGACCGAGGTACGTATCGGTGACGCCGAGCGGTTCGATCACGCCGTGCCGCACGAGTGCGTCGATCGGCATCCCGGCGCAGCGCCGCGCGACCTCGGCCAGGATGAACCCGAACGCGAGCGGGCTGTACCCGACGGTCCCGATCGGCCACCGCGGCGTACTCTCCTCGATCCGGCGCAGCGAGCGGTTCCAGTCCGCCATCGCGCGCACGTCGCCGACGTACGAGCCCGCGCTGGACAACCCGGAGCGATGCCGCAGCACGTCCCGCACGGTGATCTCGCGTTTGCCGTTCTGCCCGAACTCCGGCCAGTACGCCGCGACCGCGTCGTCGAGATGCAGCCGCCCGGACTCGACGAGTTGGTGGATGACGACCGCGAGGTACGGCTTGCTCGCGGAGAAGAGCCAGAACAATGCGTTCGGTGAGCACTTGAACGAGCGATCGACCACTGTCCGGCCGTCCCGGACGACACACAGCTGCGCGACCGCGCCCCGGGATTCGATCAGCCCGACCGCTGCAGTCAGCCGGTCGGGATCGAAGCCGGCGTCCCGAGGATCGCAGGTGCCACCGAACTCCATAGCTCCACTGTGCCCAGGCGTACAAGCCCAGGCGTACAAGCCCAGGCGTACAAGCCCAGACGTACAAGCCCAGACGTACAAGCCCGGCAGGGCGTGCTCGGCCGGAGCACCGCGACCGGACCAGCCGCTAGGGTCGGGCAGATGACAGTGCCTGAGACGGATCCGCGGCCGGACAGCGAAGTCGAGCGCGTGCTGGTCGTCGTCGCGCACCCCGACGACATCGACTTCGGCGGTGCGGGCACGGTGGCGCTGTGGACCAAGGCCGGCATCGAGGTGCAGTACTGCATCGTCACCGACGGCCAGGCCGGCGGCTTCGAACCGGACCGGGACCGCGCCGAGATGCCCGCCGTCCGCCGGGCCGAGCAGACCGCCGCCGCGCAGCACGTCGGTGTCCGGCAGCTGCACTTCCTCGGGTATGCCGACGGTGCGGTCGAGCCGACCCAGGAGCTGGTGCGCGACATCACCCGGGTGATCCGCACGGTCCGGCCGCAGCGGTTGCTGACGCAGTCGCCGGAGCGTTCGTGGAACCGGCTGCAGGTCTCACATCCGGACCATCTGGCCACTGCGGAGGCGGCCGTGCGCGCGTTCTACCCGGCGGCCGGCAACCCGTATGCGTTCCCCGAGCTGGACGAGCAGGCCTGGGACGTCGGCGAGCTGTGGATGATGGATCATCCGGTCGCCAACCACTACGTCGACATCACCGACACGTTCGACCAGAAGATGGCGGCGCTGATGTCGCACACCAGCCAGCACCGCGACCCCGACGGGCTGCGGACCGGCATCGCGCAAGGGTTCGCCGGCGTCGCCGCCGCGGCCGGGTTCCCGGCGAACCATTACGCCGAGGCGTTCACGGTCGTCCGGCTCTAATCCGTTTGCTCTTCCGCGGCGCGGCGGTCATGGTTCGCCCATGACGACTTCTTCTGCGGTAACCGGCGAGGGCCCGGATCTGGTCCTGGTGCACGCCGGCGTCGCCGATGCGCGAATGTGGTCCCGGCTGGTGGACGAGCTGACGGACAGGTACCGGGTGATCACGCTCGACCTGCGCGGGTACGGCGAGTCGCCGCTGGTGCCGCAGTACTCCGACGCGGGCGACCTGCTCGGTGTGCTCGAGGAGCTCGGCGCGCGGGACGTCGTCGCGGTCGGGGCGTCGTACGGCGGGTACGTCGTCCAGCAGGTGGCGAGCCGCCGGCCGGAGCTGTTCTCGCGGCTGGTGCTGATCTGCGCGCCGACCGACAACGTCGAGCCGGGCGAGGACCTGCGCGCAGTGTGGGCCGAGGAGAACACGCTGCTCGAGGCCGGTGACATCGACGGCGCCACCGAGCTGATGGTGGACCGTTTCGTCGGACCGGAGGCGGACGCCGAGGCGCGCGAACTGGTGCGGGTCATGCAGCGGCGCGCGTACGCCGTACAGCTCGCGGCCGGTGACGTGGACAACGAGGAATGGCCGATCGAGCCGGAGAAGATCAGCGCGCCGGTGCGATTGATCACCGGCGCGCACGATTTCAGGTTCTTCGCCGACAGCGCGGACTACCTGGAGCAGCGGCTGCCGAACGTGGAGCGCGTCGAGCTCTCGTGGGCCGGCCACCTGCCGACCCTCGAGCGCCCGGCGGAAGCGTCAGGCCTGATCGGCTAGCGCGCCCATCGGGTCCCACGCGGGGAGCACGATCGGCTCGTCGTCCAGGCGGGCCTGCAGCTCGGCCGGCAGCGCGGAACGCCGTACCGCGACCTCGAACACGTGCTCACCGAACCACGAGTCGTTCATCGTCCAGAAGCCGTTGTCGGCCTTCTCGTCACCCCAGCTGTTCTCGACCCGCCAGCGGCGCGGCTTGCCGTCCACGACGTCGACTCCGGTGAACAGCATCGCGTGCGTCATCAGCGTCTCGTGGTGGATCAGCCGCTCGGCCTTGTCGAGCGAGAACTCGGTGTCGTACACCGCGCTGTAGTCGTACAACGCGGCGTCCCAGAAGCCGAGGTCGGAGTTCATCTGCTTGCCGACGTCGCACCCGAACCAGACCGGCTCACCGCCGACGATCGCGTCCTGGGTGAGCTGCTTCATCAAGTCGATCTCGACGTTCAGGTACACGACCGGCGGCGCGTCGATCACGTTGCCGAGGAAGTCGACGGTGAACGTCCGGCCGACCGGGCTGGTCGGGCGCGGGTCGTGCACCAGGCAGACGTACTCGTCGACCGGCAGCTGCACGTACGCCTTGGCGAACTCGGTCGGCGTCGTCCAGCCGTCGCGGTGGAAGGCCTTGTCGCTGTCCTTCCACTGCCACAGGAACTTCTGCGGCGGCGTACCGAGGTGAATGCTGAGCACCCGGTGCACCGTGGTCAGGATCTCCCGCTTGCGCTCCCGCCGCGCCTCGACGTCGGTCAGCGCCCGCAGGTCGCGCGCCCCTTGGCGCAGCAGCTTGCGGAGGATGTCGTTCATCTGCGCGGTCGCGGACGAGCTCTCGGTCTCCGGCATCGCGGTCTTCGGCACCAGGCCGTGCTTGCGGACCAGCGCGACGAACATGTTCCACTGGCCGCCGTCGCCGATCGGGTCCGACAGCAGGTGCGCGACGGTCCGGTCGTCCGCGTCCCGGTCCGCGGTGTCGATCATCGCCTCGAGGAAGAAGTTCGACCGCTCGAACTTGTCCCAGAACAGCAGGTAGTTCTGCGAGAACTCGAAGTCCTTGACCCCAAGCTTCTCGGCCGCGCCGACGCGAAGTAGGTTCAGCCCGGCGAACAGCCAGCACCGACCGCTCTTCTTCTGATTGGTGACCTTCCAGTCGTCCAGCAGATGGGACACCGAATGGTCCATCGAGGTGACGATCTGGCGATCCAGGGCGATGCTGTTGACCGGCGTCTGCGTGACGGCGTTCTGCATCACCCGGTACTGCGGGTTCGACGCGAACTCCTTCTCGAAGAGCGCGAGCTGATCGGCTGTGAGATTCCGCTCCATAACAGTCGACGGTATAACAGCCACCAAGCCGGGACCGCCGGAACGGAGTGGCGAATCCATGCCCTGGCCACATCACGCCACCGCTCACCTCTTGCGCTACGCTTGTTGAAAACGATATTCAACAGGAGGTCGCCATGCCCCGACGCCCGGCCCCCACCGGCAAACGCAAGCCGAAGCAGAACCCGCTCGACCGCGACGGCATCACCTACATCGACTACAAAGACACCGCCCTGCTGCGAAAGTTCATCTCCGACCGCGGCAAGATCCGTTCCCGCCGAGTGACCGGACTGACCGTCCAGCAACAGAAACAAGTCGCCCGCGCCATCAAGAACGCCCGCGAAATGGCGCTCCTCCCTTACACCTCCTCCGGCAAGTAAGCCCTGGAGTGCGTACTGCGGCCATCCACCAGTGGCCAACACGATGGGCCAACCGGGTCTTCTGACACAGGTATGGGTCAGAAGACCGGTCCCCCCGCCTTGGCCGACCCGCAGGAGCAGTTCTGCACATCGACCCGAGCACCCTTGCGCTCCCCTCGGGGGAGGTACCGCGCCGTCGAACCGGCACTCGTGCCCGCGCCTCCACCCGTGAAGATGCCGCCGGCCAAGACGAACCCTGCACATCCGCCACGGACCTTGCACAACGAATACCCTGACCAAGGTCCCGCGTGGATGTGGAAGGTCCCGCGTGGATGTGGAAGGTCCCGCGCGCTTGGGTACCGTGCCCCACCGCGAGTCAGCTGACTTTGTGCATCAGATCCGTACTTTGCGGCGCGGAAATTACGGATCTGATGCACAAAGTGAGGCGTGCGGCAGTCGCGGCGCGTGCGGCAGTCGCGGCGCGTGCGGCGGTCGCGCGCGGGCAGCGGCGCGTGCGGCGGTCGCGCGGGCACTGCAACAGCCGAGTGGCGGCTAGACGAGGCGGCGGTCGGTGGCCCAGCGGGTCAACTCGTGGCGGTTGGAGAGCTGGAGTTTGCGGAGTACGGACGACACATGCGTCTCGACGGTCTTCACCGAGATGAAGAGTTCGCGGGCGACCTCTTTGTACGCGTACCCGCGCGCGATCAGCCGCAGTACCTCGCGCTCGCGCTGCGACAGCCGATCCAGATCCTCGTCCACCGACGCGATGTCGATCGCTCCGGAGAAGGCGTCCAGCACGAACCCGGCCAACCGCGGTGAGAACACCGCGTCGCCCTCGGCCACGCGGTTGATCGCGTCGACCAGCTCGGTACCGGAGATGTTCTTGGTGACGTACCCGCGAGCCCCGGCCCGGATCACCCCGATGACGTCCTCAGCAGCGTCCGACACCGACAGCGCCAGGAACTTGATGTCCGGGTGCCGTTGGTGGACCTGCTTCATCACCTCGGTACCGCCGCCACCGGGGAGGTGGACGTCGAGCAGGACGACGTCCGGCTCGGTGCCGACGATCGCCTTGACCGCGGTCTCGACGTCGGAGCCCTCGCCGACGATGTCGACCGCGGTACCGATCTCGCTGCGCACCCCGGCCCGGAACATGTCGTGGTCGTCGACGACAACTACGCGCCTGCTGCTCATCTGTCCATCTCCAGTCGCACTTCGGTCCCTGTTTCCGGATCGGATCGCACTGTCGCGCGTCCGCCGTGCCGTTCCATCCTGCCCATCACACTGTGCCGCAAGCCGAGCCGGTCGTCCGGGACCTCGTCGACGTCGAAACCCTTGCCGCGGTCGCGGACGAACATCTCCACCCGGTCGCCGTCCACCTCGACGAAGACGTCAATTTTCGCAGCGCCGGAGTGTTTGGCGGCGTTCACCATCGACTCGCGCGCGGCGCGGACCATCGACGCCAGCGGCTCGGTCAGGTCGCAGTCGCCGACCGTGACCACCTCGATCGGTACGCCGTGGGAGTCCTCGACCTCGGCCGCGGCCTGTTTGGCGGCGGCCGCGATGGTCTGGTCGGCGTCGCGTTCGTCGTCGTACAACCAGGACCGCAGCTCACGCTCCTGGGAACGCGCGAGCCGAGCGACCGCCTTGGGGTCGTCGGCCTGCTTCTGGATCAGCGCGAGGGTCTGCAGCACCGAGTCGTGCAGATGCGCGGCCATGTCGGCGCGCTCCTGCGAACGGACCCGCTCGGACCGCTCCTCGTTCAGGTCGCGGGTCAGCCGGTGGACCCACGGGCCGGCGATCACGCCGATCCCGATCACCGCGAGCAGCAGCGCGATCAGTACGTCGCCGACCATCGCGAGCCGGCCGTTCTGCACCAGGAACAGCGTGATCGCGGTACCGATCAGGACCAGCCCGACACCGATCCGCACCAGCGACTTCCAGCCGCCCTTGCCGAGCACCAGCCCGACGATCGGGACGCGGACGTCGCGCGCCCACTTGTCCTTCTGGCTCTCGTCCGCCTGCCGCCAGATCAGCGCCAGACCGGTCGCCGCGAACACGAGCGGCCAGAACAGCTTGCCGGCCACCCCCAGTCCGGCGACCTGCAGCAGGATCAGCAGACCGGCCCCGATCGCCACCAGCGCGGGCAGCTGACCGCGGCTCTTCTCCCGTTTCCGTTGCCGCGCCTCCGCCACCGGCGGCGGGGGCTCCTCGGAGCGCAGTCCGCTGCGGGTGTGGGCGGCCAGGCCGGGCGCGGTCGGTACGTTCTCGGGCGCGAGCGGCATCAGGAACCACAGCGCCGCGTAGATCAGGATGCCGAACCCGCCGGACACCGTGGTGGCGATCAGGACCAGCCGGACAATGGTGTCGGAGATGCCGAGGTGGTCCGCGATGCCACCGGCGACACCGGCGACCACGCGTCCTTCGGTACGGCGGTACGCCCGGCGGACCGGCTGCTCGCCGCGGGGCGGCAGCGAGGCGTGCGGCGGTGCGGACGAGTACGACGCTCCGCCCGGTGCGTTACCCATCCGCGCCGCGTAGGCGGCGTACGGACCTTGGTACTGACCGGCCGGACCGTGCGGCCCCCAGCCCTTGTACCGCCACTGGTCCTGACCCTGCTTGCCCTGCTTGCCCTGCTGGCCCTGTTGGCCCTGACGGCTCTGGTTCTGGCCAGGCTGCGGCCCGGGTCCGGCTCCGTTCGCGGAGGACCCGCCAGGCGGCGCTGCTGCTGGCTGACTCATCACCACCGATCGTCACATGTGGACCGGTCCGACACCAGCAGGCTTGTCCCCGGCCGGCTCCTCAGCGCACGCCCGCGCGACTCAGGGTCGGCTCGGGGTGATCCCCCAATTCCGGGGGCTCCGGGGCCGGTCAGGGTGCATCCCCGATGTCCGCGGCGGCCCACGGTGTGAGTATCGGTGTCATGGAGCAGAACCAGAGTGGACCCGCCGGGTTCGACCGCAACCGCCTGCAGAACCCCCAGAACTGGCGGCGCAGCAGGTCGGACCGCTGGCTCGCGGGGGTCTGCGGCGGCATCGGCCGGGCGCTGAACATCGACCCGGTCCTGGTCCGCGTGGTGATGGCCGTGCTGATCATCAGCGGCCCGGGCATCGTGTTCTACATCGCCGCCTGGATCCTGATGCCCGATGAGGGCAGCGAGCGGTCCGCCGTCCAGGGCATGTTCGGTGACCGGATGCGGACCGACCACCCGTGGTTCTGGCCGGTGGTCGCCGGCGGGTGCGTGTTCCTCGCGGTCGCGATGATGTCGTCGTTCAACTTCGGGCGGTTCGTGCCCGGGCCGTTGATCGTGATCGGTGTCATCTGGCTGATCGCCAAGCAGCGCAAGAGCTCCCGGCCCGGCGGGCAGCCCCCGCAACCGTACGGCCCCCAGAACCAGTCGCAATACGGCTCGCAGTACGGGTCGCACGGCGGTCCGCAGTACGGCGGCTCGCCCGAGCAAACTCAGCGTCCGCAGGACACGGTGCAGCCGGGCGCCTCGGCGTACTCCGGTCCGCAGCCGACCACGGCGTACGCCGCACAGACCGGCCCGTCTGCTCCCCCGGCGGGCCCGTCGTCCTCGGCCACGCAGCGCCCCCAGGACCGCACCGTCGAACCGGTCCAGCCTGTGTGGACCGAGGACGACCCCCTCGGCCTGTACGTCGACGAGCCGGCCGATGCCGCGCCCGCGGCGACGCGGCCGGCCGAACCGCCCGCGAAGGGCCTGCGCGGCGTCAAGTCGATGATCGTGGTGCTCACCGGCCTCGCGATCGGGATCGCGGCGCTGGCGGGCGCCTCGACGGCGACCATGCTGGTCATCGGGCTGGCCACGCTCGGCGGCGGCATGCTGATCGGCGGATTCGTCGGCCGGACGCTCGCGCTGCTGCCGCTGGGCATCCTGCTGGCGGTCGGCGTGGTGGCGAGCACGGTGTTCCCGGACGTCCCGCGCAACGTCGCCGACATCAACTACGTCGCGCCGTCGACGCAGACCATCACCGCGACCGGGACGAGCTACGAGTTCGACGCCGGGTCCGCGAAGCTGGATCTGACCCAGGCCACGTTCGGCCCAGACGCCAAGGTCGAGGTGCACGGCGGCGTCGGCGAGGTGATCGTGAAGCTGCCGGCCGATGTTGACGTCAAGGGTGACCTGTCCGCAAGGATGGGGGACGTGTCCTTCCTCGACCAGCACCGTGGCGGCCGGAACGCCGAGCTGACGCTCGACGACCTGGGCGCGGACCGCAAGGCCGGCCCGCAGCAGGTCACGCTGGACCTGGACCTCAGGGTGGGCAGCATCAAGGTGGAGCGCGGATGAACCGGCAGCCACGCAAGACCCGCCCCGACGTGCCCGGCGTCGTGGCCGGCACCGTCCTGACCGGAGCCGCCACGATCTGGATGCTGACCGACAACGGCGTCCTGCAGCCCGACGATCTCGGTGTGACCAGTGCGCTGCTCCTGGTCACCGCCGGGCTGCTCGGCCTGGCGGCGTCCCGCCGCGCTTAACTCGCTGGACGCCGTACCGGCGCCTGCCTAGGCTGCTCTCCGTGACCAGCCCGGAGGCGGACAGACCGTAACCACCGGCCGTTCCACGTGACTCACGGTGTCCAGCACCGTGTGACGCACCGGAACCGCCGGGGACGACTCATGCCGTTCTCCACTGGTTACGGAGCTTCCTCATGCCTTTCGTGCTGTATCTGCTCGGCCTGGCCGTGTTCGCCCAGGCAACCTCCGAATTCATGCTCTCCGGGCTCGGCCCGGACATCGCCCGCGACCTGGGTGTCTCGATCCCGGCGACCGGGTGGCTGACGTCGGCCTTCGCCCTCGGGATGGTCGTCGGCGCGCCCACGATCGCCGTCCTCGGCAACCGCTGGCCGCGACGCCGGACGCTGCTGGTGACGCTGACCGTCTTCCTCGCGGTCCACGTCGTCGGCGCCCTGACCACCGACTTCACGGTGCTGTTGATCACCCGCATCCTCGCTGCCCTCGCCAACGCGGGCTTCCTCGCGATCGCGCTCGCCACTGCGGCGAGCCTGGTCCCGCCGGACGCGAAGGGCCGTGCGACGTCGGTCCTCCTCGGCGGTACGACGCTCGCGTGCATCGCCGGTGTACCGGCCGGGGCGCTGCTCGGCACGTCCTTCGGCTGGCGGTCCGCGTTCTGGGCGGTGGCGATCGTGTCGGTACCGGCGCTGCTCGGGATCCTGTGGTCGGTCCGGGACCGCCTCAGCGGTCCGCCGGTCCCGGTCCGCTTCCAGGTCCGGCCGCGGCTCGCCGTACTGCTGTTGCTGGGGGCACTCGTCAACGGCGCGACATTCTGCTCGTTCACGTACCTCTCACCGGTGCTCACCGACGTCACCGGACTCGGCCTCGCTTGGGTGCCCGGGTTGCTCGCCCTCTTCGGCATCGGCTCGTTCATCGGTGTCACCGCCGCCGGCCGGTACGCCGACCGCCGCGACAACCGCCTCGTACTACTTGCCGGCAGCACCTTGTTGCTCGGCTGGTGCGCGTTCGCCCTCGCCGCGGGGTACGTCGTCCCCACCATCGCGCTCGTACTGGCTCAAGGCGCACTGTCCTTCGCGGTCGGTTCCACCCTCGTTGCCTACGCCCTCTACGCCGGCACCGACACCCCTGCCCTGACCGGAGGCCTGGCCACCGCAGCCCTGAACGTCGGCGCCGCCGCGGGCCCTGTCCTGGGCGGGCTCGCGATCACCCGGACCGGTTACCGCGCCCCGCTCTGGGTAAGCGCCGCGCTGGTCGCGACGGCGCTCTGCGTGGGATGGTGCAGCACGCGCGGGCGGCGGCTCGGCTAGGCTTGTGGACCGCGAAACAGCAGAGGGGTCCGGGTGCAGCGGGCTCCGTGGTCAAGGAGTTCCGATGGTGCGCGGCACCGTGAAGTGGTTCAACGCCGACAAGGGCTACGGCTTTCTGGCCGTCGACGGGCAGGACGACGTGTTCGTGCACTGGAGCAAGATCGTCTCCGACGGGTACAAGACGCTCGAGGACGGCCAGCAGGTCGAGTTCCAGATCGTCGACGGCCCCAAAGGCCGCGAGGCCGACGCCGTCACCCCGGTCTGACCCGCACTCGGTACGCCGTCACCCCGGTCTGACCCGCACTCGGTACGCCGTCACCCCGGTCTGACCCGCACTCGGCACGCCGTCACCCCGGTCTGACCCGCACCCGGTACGCCGGCGGCCGGCCCGGCACCGCACTGCAGAAAGTCGGCAGGCGGCATCGGGCAACCGATAACCGGCCCTTGTGACCGATCCGTGGGTGGCCCGGGTGACTGAGTCGCCGCCCACGCTGTGCCGCGCTGGACCACGCCCGACCACGCCCGACCACGCCCGACCACGCCCGACCACGCTGGACCGCGCTGGACCGCGTTGGACGCCGCGCGCGTTCCCACACGATGGGTTCACCCACGGTGTTGTGGGTTCCTGACCCGGGTGAAGGGTTCGGAACCCACAACACCAAGG
>NZ_JBEZFT010000057.1:0-45054 GCF_040649595.1 Kribbella sp. NPDC048915
CGTGCTGTGCCGTGCTGTGCCGTGCTGTGCCGTGCTGTGCCGTGCTGTGCCGTGCTGTGCCGTGCTGTGCCGTGCTGTGCCGTGCTGTGCCGTGCTGTGCCGTGCTGTGCCGTGCTGTGCCGTGCTGTGCCGTGCTGTGCCGCGCTGTGCTGGACGACCGCGTGCGTTCCCGCACGGTGGGTTCACCCACGGTGTTGTGGGTTCCTGACCCGTGTGAAGGGTGCGGAACCCACAACACGGTGGGTGAACCCACCGTGTTGTGGAAACCCGGAAGCCCCGACGACCGCACCGCATCGCCGCGGCACCGCATCACCGCGGCACCGCGGCACCGCATCGCGGCACCGCATCACCACGGCACCACGCCAGGGGAGGGGCATCCGGTTATCTGGGTCCGCTGATTCGTGTGTGGGTTGGCTTCTGCCCGAGCAGATGTGGTCGCGGGGCGAGGGATAGCCGGGGTGATAGGGCGCGGTGATCGGGCGCGGTGATCGGGCGTGGGGTGATCGGGCGTGGGGTGATCGGGGCGTGGGGTTGTTGGAGCCGCGTCTGTGGAGGGTTTTCCCCCGTATGGCGGGTAAAAGCCTCCAGTGTCGTGCGGAAAACTCTCCTGGGAGAGTTTTCGCGGGTCAGCATTCCAAGGTTCCGGGAAGGTGTGCAAAGGTCCCGGGAAGTGTGCAAAGGTCCCGGGAAGGTGTGCAAAGGTCCCGGGAAGGTGTGCAAAGGTCCCGGGCGGGGTGCACTGTCCCGGGCGGGGTGCATTGTCCCGGGTGGCGTGCACTGTCCCAGGTGGGGCGCCCCGCGAGCCCACGGGCGGAGGGGGCGGGGGTTTGGGGCGTCCGTACCATGGGTGGGTGCCGTCGACTTTGTCTGAGGGGGAGGTTGCGCCTCGGGACGGGGCGTTGCCGGATGCTGCTGTGCAGGAGGCGGCCGGGCGGCCGTTGGGGTTCTACCTGCATGTGCCGTTCTGCGCGTCGCGCTGCGGGTACTGCGACTTCAACACCTACACCGCGACCGAGTTGGGCGGTGGTGGTTCGCAGGCGTCGTACGCCGACACCGCGGTCGCCGAAGTACGGCTGGCACGGCAGGTGCTGCGGGATCTCGACCGGCCGGTCGACACGGTGTTCTTCGGAGGTGGTACGCCGACTCTGCTGCCGGCCGCGGACCTGGGCAAGATGCTCAAGGCTGTGCGCGACGAGTTCGGGTTCGCGCCGGACGCGGAGGTGACGACCGAGGCGAACCCGGAGTCGGTGGACCCCGCGTATCTGGAGGGGTTGCTGGAGGCCGGATTCACCCGCGTGAGCTTCGGGATGCAGAGCGCGGCGTCGCACGTGTTGCGGATCCTCGACCGGCAGCACACGCCGGGCCGCGCGTTGCAGGCCGTCAAAGAGGCAACGGCCGCGGGCTTCGAGCACGTCAACCTCGACCTGATCTACGGCACGCCGGGCGAGTCGCTCGACGACTGGCGTGCGTCCCTCGAGTCGGCGTTGTCGGCGCAACCCGACCACGTCAGCGCCTATGCCTTGATCGTCGAGGACGGTACGCAGCTCGCGCGCCGGATCCGTCGCGGTGAGCTGCCGATGCCGGACGACGACGACCTCGCCGACAAGTACGTGCTGGCCGACGAGCTGCTGTCCGCCGAGGGCCTGCGATGGTACGAGGTGTCCAACTGGGCCCGCAGTACGGCGGCGCGCTGCCGGCACAACGAGTTGTACTGGCGGGGCGATACGTGGTGGGGCGTCGGCCCTGGTGCGCACAGCCATGTCGGCGGTGTGCGCTGGTGGAACGTCAAGCACCCGAGCGCGTACGCGGAGCGGATCACCGCCGGCGAGAGCCCGGCGTACGCCCGCGAGACCCTCGACGCGGAGACCCGCCGGATCGAACGCGTCCTGCTCGAGGTCCGGCTGTCCGCCGGCCTGCCGCTGGACGTGCTGGACCCGGCCGGCCGCGCCGCCGTCGGCCGGATCGTCACCGCCGGCCTCGCCGGTCTGTCCGGCGACCGGCTGGTCCTGACCGACCGCGGCCGCCTCCTGGCTGACGCGGTGGTCCGCGATCTGCTGCCCTGAGAACTGATCAAAACTGATCACAATGACCTGTTGACGACTGTTGTGAACACCCGGCAGGCTACGGGGTAAGCGTTTACTACCCGCCGCCCGAGGAGTCCGCGATGCCGCCCTTCATCCGTCGTCGACTGTTGCTCCAGGCCGGGCTCGCCGCCGGCGCGCTCACCAGCCTCGGCCTGCCGACGCACGCGTTCGCCACTCAAGAGCCCGACGAGTTCGACGTCCTCCGCGCCCGCTGGGCCGAACTCGCCACCGGCGGAGCGATCGACGCCGCGGATCCGGCGTACGCCGGCGCGCTCGCCGGCCTGAGCACGCAGGCGCAGGAGCTGATCGACACGATGCTCACCGCGCCCGACCGGACCGCGTTGTGGCCCGACCTCCCGCTGAGTCCGTCGAGCGGCAACTTCTCGATCAGCTACACCCGCCTGAAGACGATCGCCCTGGCGCGCGCGACGGCGGGTACGACGGTGACCGACGCCGGCCCGCAGCTCGCCGCAGCACTCGACTTCCTCAACGCCACCTCCTACAACGAGACGCTCAAGGAGACCGGAAACTGGTGGTTCTGGGAGATCGGCGCGCCGCGCGCCCTCCTGGACACCTGCGTCCTGGCGGACGACGCGCTCACAGCCGAGCAGCTCACCAACTACCTCCGGGCCGTCGACCGCTTCGTCCCCGATCCGAACCGCCGGACCAACTCGCCCTCGCTCCGCGAGACCGGCGCGAACCGCGTCGACAAGGCACTGATCGTCGCTCTGCGCGGCATCGTCGGCAAGTCCGCGGACAAGCTGGCGGCCGCCCGCGATGCACTGAGCGACGTCGCCGAGTCCGGCAAGAACAGCGTCTTCACCTACGTCACCAGCGGCGACGGCTTCTACCGGGACGGATCGTTCGTCCAGCACGGCAACCTCGCGTACGTCGGAACGTACGGCAACGTCGCGCTCGGCGGCGTCGCGAACCTGATCGCCCTGCTCGGCGGCTCCACCTGGGAGATCACCGACCCGAGCCGCGCCGTACTCCTGGACGCCGTCGAGGCGAGCTTCGCCCCGTTCATGGTCGACGGCCGGATGATGGACTGTGTCTCCGGTCGCGCGATCTCCCGCGAACGCGCCGGCGACCACGGCAACGGCCACGGCACGACGTCGACCGTCCTGCTGCTCGCGAGTGGCGTGGCCGAGCCGTACGCGAGTCGGTACAAGGCGCTCGCCAAGGGCTGGATCACCCGCGACACGCTCGGCGATTACTTGCCCGGAGCATCGATTCCGGAGATCTCCCGCGCGCAGGCGCTACTGGCCGACGGTACGATCGCGCCCGCCCCGGCCGAGCCACGGCACTTCCAGTTCTACAACCAGGATCGCGTCGTGCACCGCCGCCCGGGCTGGACGTTCGCGATCGCGCTGTCGTCGAAGCGGATGGCCCGGTACGAGTGGGGCAACGGCGAGAACCTGCGCGGCTGGTACGTCGGCGACGGCATGACGTACCTGTACAACGCCGACCAGTCCCAGTTCACCGACGCCTACTGGCCGACGGTCGACGCGCACCGGATGCCAGGGACGACGGTGAGCACGAAACCCCGGCAACCCGGCGGAACGGGCGGCGGCACCGGCACGGTCGCCGCGCATGCCGAGTGGGTGGGCGGAGCGTCGTACCGCAACGAGGCCGGCGCGGTCGGGATGCACCTGATCAACCACGACAAGACGTTGCAGGCCCGGAAGTCCTGGTTCTGCCTGCGGGACTCGATCGTTGCGCTCGGCGCCGGAATCACCGGCACCGACGGTTTCGCGGTCGAGACGATCGTGGAGAACCGCAACCTGCACGAGGACGGCACGGCCGAACTCCGGCTCGACGGTGCCGCAGCGGTCGACGGGACGTACGGCGATCCGCGCTGGGCGCACCTCGAGGGCGTCGGGGGCTACCTCTTCCCGGCGGGCGGCGTACTGCGCGTGCAACGCGAGGACCGTACCGGATCGTGGTCGGAGATCAACGTCGGCAACGACACGGCCGGCTCGACCACACCGCACACGCGCCGCTACGCGAAGCTGATCCTGGAGCACGGTACGACGACCGGCGCGTACACGTACGTCGTTCTGCCCAACGCCACGCACCGGCGCACCGCCGAGCTCGCGGCCGATCCGGGGATGGCGATCTGTGCCAACACCGCCGACGTCCAGGCGATCACGTCGTACCGCGAGAATCTGGTGCTGGCGAACTTCTGGACCGCCGGCGCCGTGACCGAGATCGTCGGAGGCACCGGTGTGCGCGCCGTGACCACCGACCGGCCGGCTTCGGTCGTCATTGGCCGGCGCGGGCCGGTGACGACCGTCGCCGTGTCCGATCCGAGCCGTACCGCCCAGACGGTCCGCCTGACCGTCGACTGCCGGGCCGGCGAGGTGCTCGCCAAGGACCCGGCCGTCACGGTGGTTGCCACCGGCAAGCAGCTGGTCCTGGACGTCGCTGTGGGCGGCTCCAGAGGCGCCACCCACAGCATGTCCTTCCACTAAGTTTCGCAAGCAACCGGGGCCGGCCATCCAGGGCCGGCCGGGTCGCCGGGTGCTGGCAAGTTCAACCAGGAGGTTGTTCGATGATGCCGCACGCCCGCCCACTGCAGTTCACCAGGCGACGTGTCCTCCAAGCAGCCGGCGCCGGGGTCGCGCTGGCCGCCGTACCAGGTCTGGCCCAGGCCACGACCGGCCGCACCATCACCGTCCAGGCATTGCCGTCGGCGCGCACGACCGAGCTCGAACGGACGCAGAACTCGCTGAGCGCCAGCGAGCTCCGCACCACCGGCTGCTACCTTCCGGCGGACACCGCCCTCAACGTGGTCGTGCACGCCGGGAGCCTGGCGCCGACGCTCGTGATCGGCGCTCCCGACGCCGACGCCCG
Organism: Kribbella sp. NPDC048915; assembly: GCF_040649595.1. Lineage (NCBI taxonomy): Bacteria > Bacillati > Actinomycetota > Actinomycetes > Propionibacteriales > Kribbellaceae > Kribbella > Kribbella sp. NPDC048915. The sequence continues at coordinate 4,941 of NZ_JBEZFT010000057.1, forward strand.
CAAGGAGTTCAAGTCCCCGCGGCAGTACCCGCTTCAGGTCGGCCGCAACACCGTCACCGACGCCGGCGGCGGAGTCGTGTACCTGAAGCTGATCGGTACCTCCGGTCAGGCCAAGGTGTCGATCGGGGACCAGGCGCAGGCGATGCCGTACTTCGTCCTCGGCCGCACCGGCGAGGCCGAGTTCCAGCGCCAGCTCGATGAGCGCACCACGCCGTACGTCGAACTCGTCGGGCCGCACGCGATGCTCACGGTGGAACGCGCGTCCGCACTGATCTACCGCACCGAGAACCACGCGCAGCTGCTGTCCACCTACGAGGAAATCATCGCGATCGAGGACGCCACCAGCGGGTACGACGGATCCGCACCGCAGCACGTCCGGCTGCCGCACCGGTACCACTTCGTCGGGTACCCGGCCGCGATCACCGGCGTCGGGGCGTACGCGACACACGGGCACATGTCGTTCCCGCCGCCGATCCAGGACCGGATGCTGACCGTGGAAGCGCTGCGGACCCGGGGCTGCAACTGGCGGAGAGCATCGAGGTGACGGTGGACGGGCTGCGTGTCACGCTGCGGTTCGCCGACGGCACGATGGAAACGGTCGAGCTGGGCCGGCCGGAAGCGGCTGCGGGCGAGGCTGATGGCGAGGCTGCGAGTGTGGCCGAGAGTGTGGCCGAGGGTGAGGAGGTAGGCGATGGCGGCGGAACCGCCCCGGGCGCGGGCGCGCCGGCGTGATCCCGAGGCGGCGCGGACGATCCGCGACGTGGCCGCGCGGGCCGGCGTCTCCACCGCGACCGTCTCCCGTGTTGTCAACGGCAACTATCCGGTCGCGGCCTCGACCCGGGCTGCGGTCGAGCGGGCGATGCGCGACCTCGGGTACGTCGCGAACGCGCACGCCCGGGCGCTGGCCGGGTCCACCGCCCGCATCGTCGGCATCGTGGTCAGCGAGATCGTCGACCCGTTCTTTGCCTATATCGCCCGTGGCGTCCAGGCCGAGGCGCTCGCGTCCGGCCGCCTCTGCCTGGTCTGCTCGACGCAGGGCGGTGAATCCGCCGAGCTGCGGTTCGTCGACCTGCTGCTGGAGCAGCGCGCCGACGCGGTGATCCTGGTCGGCGGCGCGGTCGAGGACAAGGAGTACTTCGCCGCGGTCGGACAGCGCGCCCGGCAGTTGGCGAGCAGCGGATCCAGCCTGGTGCTCTGCGGGCGGCCCGGTTTGACCGACGACGTCCCGGCGTACGCGGTGGAGTACGACAACACCGGCGGCGCGGCCGCGATCACCGACCACCTGCTCAGCGCAGGCCACACGAGGATCCTGTACCTCGGCGGCCCGACGGCGCTGTCCACGACGACCGCCCGGCTGCGCGGCTTCCGCCAGGCCTTCGCCGCGCGCAAGCTCGAGCACGACCCCGCCCTGGTCCGGACCGGCGCGTTCGGTCGGCAGTGGGGTTATCAGGAGACGCTGCGTGCGCTTGACGACGGCCTCGACTTCACCGCGATCTTCGCCGCCAACGACATCGTCGCCGCCGGTGTGTACGCCGCGGTTCGGGAACGCGGCCTGCGGATCCCGGACGACCTGTCGGTGGTCGGGTACGACGACGTACCGGTGGCGACCGAGCTGCAGCCGGCCCTGACCACCGTCCGGGTGCCGTTGGAGGAGCTGGGGCGGGCCGCCGTACGGGCCGGGCTGGCGGGTCAGCAGCCGAGCGCGGACCCGTTCGCGCACCAGCAGCCGATGACCACGCTGGGCACCGTCGTGGTGGTCCGCGACTCGGTCGGCCCGCCGCGCCGGAACTGATCACGCACAGCGAGCGCACCGGGTTTCAGCGCCCTGGGTGATCGCGAGGATTCGCTGCGTGAGCAGGGATGACGGTATGTCAGGACTTTCCCGGCGGTGGTGTCTCAGAGTGACGGTGCGGTGCTTGACATCTCCCGCGCGGAGCGTTGAGACTCAGCTCACTTTCGTGATCCGAGAGCGCTCTCAACTCCGTCCAAGTTCCAGGGAGCTTTTCATGCGGCCCAGTGCCCGCTATCGGCCCGTAGCCGGCGTGCTGGTGTGCGCCGCGATCCTGCTCGCCACCGCCTGCGCCGGCGACGGTACCCCTCAGGCGGCCAAGGCCGACAAGGCCGGGCCGAAGATCGAGCTCACCGTCGCCACCTTCAACGAGTTCGGCTACACCGACCTGTACGCCGAGTACGAGGCCGAGCATCCGAACATCTCGATCGTGGAGGAGCGCGCCAAGACCGTCGACGACCACGTCAAGAACCTGGACGCGAACCTCACCCGGGGCTCCGGCCTGGCCGACATCGAGGCGATGGAGGTCAGCTGGATCTACAAGTACCTGGCCAAGGAGGACAAGTTCGTCGACCTGCGCAAGTACGGCGCGGACGACCTGCGGAACCGCTGGCTGGACTGGAAGGTGGCCGGCGCGACCACCCCGAGCGGGAAGATCATCGGCTACGGCACCGACATCGGCCCGGAGGCGATCTGCTACCGCCGCGATCTGTTCGCGAAGGCCGGCCTGCCGACCGACCGCGCCAAGGTCGCCGAGCTGTTCCAGGACTGGCCGTCGTACTTCGCTACCGGCCGCAAGTTCAAGCAGCGGGTGCCGGACTCGGCCTGGTACGACTCCGCGGTGCTGACCTGGGAAGCGATGCGCAACCAGCTGATCGAGGCGTACTACTCCAACGAGGACCGGTTCCTCGGCAACGAGAACCCGTTGCTGAAGAAGACCTGGGACCAGGTCGTCGCGGGCAGCAAGGACGGCCTGTCCGCACAGCTGCCGGCCTGGAGCGACGCGTGGAACGCGGCCTTCAAGAGCGACAGGTTCGCGACGATCGCGTGCCCCGGCTGGCTGCTCGGCGTGATTCAGGACAAGGCGGGGGCCTACGGCAAGGGCAAGTGGGACGTCGCCGACGTGTTCCCGGGCGGCGGCGGCAACTGGGGTGGGTCGTACCTGACCGTGCCGGCGCAGTCGCCGCACCCGGAGGAGGCCGCCAAGCTGGCCGCCTGGCTGACCGCTCCGGAGCAGCAGGTCAAGGTGTTCAAGAAGATCGGTTCGTTCCCCTCGACGGTCGACGCGTACGAGGATCCGCAGGTGAAGTCGCAGGTCAACCCGTACTTCAACAACGCCCCGGTCGGGGAGATCTTCGTGAACCGCGCGAAGAACGTGATCCTCAAGCAGCACAAGGGTCCGCGCGACGGTGAGATCAACCAGATCTTCAGCGCGGCGCTGAACCGGGTCGACGACGGCAAGCAGGCGCCGGGCGTCGCGTGGAAGCAAGCTCTCACCGAGGCGTGGAAGGCGGCCAACACGCGGGCCGGCAGCTGACGACTGGCGCGCGTTCGCCCGGGGGAGGTACTACGGTGTGAACGCGGGTTGATCAGGCGCACAGTCGAGAACACAGAGGAGGGCCGATGAACGAGTCCGGTTCTCCGACCTTGGAGCAGGTCGCGGCACTGGCGGGGGTGTCGAGGGCGACCGTTTCGCGGGTGGTGAACGGGTCGCCGAAGGTGCTGCCGGACACCGTCGCCGCGGTCGAGCAGGCGATCCGCCAGCTCGGGTATGTACCGAACCGTGCGGCGCGGGCCCTGGTGACCCGCCGGACCGACTCGGTCGCGATCGTCGTCCCCGAACCGGACAGCCGGGTGTTCTCCGACCCGTTCTTCGCGCGCATGCTGAGCGGCGTCAGCCGGACCCTCGCGCCGACGTCGTCGCAGCTGGTGCTGCTGATCGAGCCGGCCGAGGCCGACGACCAGCGGCTGCTGCGGTACCTGCGCGGCGGGCACGTGGACGGCGCGATCGTGATCAGCCACCACGGCCGGGACAACGTCCTGCAGGAGCTCGCGCAGATGCCGCTGCCGATCGTGTTCAGCGCGCGGCCGCTCGGCGTCGACGTACCGGTGGCCAGTGTCGACGTGGACAACGTCGCCGGCGCCCGGACCGCGGTCGAGCACCTGCTGTCGATCGGGCGCCGCACGATCGGGACGGTCGCCGGGCCGCTCGACATGACGGCCGGTCTCGACCGCCTCACCGGCTACCAGGAAGTGATGAAGGAGGCCGGGCTGCCGGCCATGATCGGGTACGGCGACTTCACCGCCGACGGTGGTGAGCAGGCGACGTTGCGGCTGCTGGACGACCATCCCGATCTGGACGGGCTGTTCGTGGCCTCCGACCTGATGGCGACGGCGGCGCTGCGCGTGCTGTCGCAGCGTGGGCGACGCGTCCCGGCGGATGTGGCCGTGGTCGGCTTCGACGACTCGGTGCTCGCCACCACGACGACGCCGAAGCTCACCACGGTCCGCCAGCCGGTGGAACAGCTCGGCGCCCGGCTGGCCGAGATCCTGCTCGCGAAGATCGCCGGCGCCGACCACACCGATCCGGAGATCTACGACACCGAACTCATCATCCGCGACAGTGCTTGATCAGACCCCGATCCCTCCGCTCGCCAGCAATGCTTCGGGAGACCACGCATGACGACCGACCATGAGATCCGGATCGCCCTGGTGCTGAACGGGGGTGTCAGTCTCGCGGTCTGGATGGGCGGCGTCACGCACGAGCTGGATCTGATCCGGCGGGCGTCCGGTGCCGAGGATGCGCCCGGCCCGCAGCCGTACGACTCGGTGCTCGCGGATCGGTGGCGCGAACTGTGCCGGCGCGGACAGGAACGCCGCCGCGTGGTGGTCGACGTGATCGCGGGCACGAGCGCCGGCGGGCTGAACGGCTCGCTGCTGGCGACCGCGATCGCGAACGGCTCGACCCTCGACCCGGACGGCGACGACGGCCCGTGGCTGCGGAAGAAATGGGTCGGCCTCGGGTCGCTCGACGTCGGCAAGCTGGTACCGCCGGCGGGCGTGCGGTCGACGTCGGTCCTCGACGGCAACTACTTCCTGCGCCAGCTCGAGGAACTGCTGAAGGGCGTCGCCGCCGCGGGAGACCGGTCCGCCGAGGAGCCGGTCACATTGTTCGTCACCGCGTCGGGCCTGGGGGTGCAGCAGTTCGAGGCGCGGGACGCCGCCGGCCAGGCATTCGTCGTTCCCGATCATCGGTACCTGTTCGGCTTCACGAGTGAGAACGCGCCGACGTACGACGGAGCGCGGCGAGAGTTCACCGTCACGGCGAAGAACGCCCTGAAGGACACCGACCTGCTGGCGCGCGCGGCCCGGGCGTCCGCGTCGTTCCCGGCCGCGTTCGGTCCGGTGCTCGAGACCCCCGAGCTGGCCGCGCAACCGCCGCGCATCCAGCCCGGCCCGGCCGAGGGCGGTTCCTGGCTGATCGACGGCGGCGTACTCGACAACGCCCCGTTCGGGCCGGTGCTGGACGTCGTGGCGCGGCGCCCGGTCACCAGTAAGGCGACCCGCTACGTGCTGTATGTCGTACCGTCGGCCGGCATCGGACACGCGTCGACCGCGCTGCCAGGGTCGGAGGAGCCGAGCTGGCGGGTCGCGGCGCTGTCCGCGGTGCAGTACCCCCGTGAGGTGGACTTCCGCTCCGACGTCGAGCAGCTCGAACACCTGCTGCTGGAGGCGGACGCGTCCTGGTCCGACACCCAGCGCCTGTTCGATCGTTGCCTGACGCAACCAGAGGAGCGGGCGCGATTGACGGCCGCGGCCACGGCGTTGCAGCCGACGTACTCGCGCGGCCGCGCAGCGGGTGGCGTGTGGGAGGCCGTGACGATCGCGAGCCACGACCAGTCGACCGTCCTGGATGCCGCGACCGCACTGTCGGAGTCGGAGATCGACGAGATCTTGAAGACCGAGCACCCGTGGGTGCCCGCGCCGGACGGCTCGACCGCGGCGCTCCGCAACGACACCGACGGGAACCCGAACTGGCTGTGGGGGACCGGCGCGGCCGAGCGCATCGTCCGGCTGATCCTGCGTTCGCTGCGCAACCAGGTCAGCGCGGCCGCGCAGGACGAGCGCGCCGACCTGGAGAAGCAGCTCAGCGCGGCGAGCGACTGCCTGCTGAAGGTCCAGGCCGTTCGCGACGCGTTGACCGCCGAGCTCGCCGACGCCGACCTCGACCTGCGTCCGGCCGGCGGCGGTGAAGCGGTCGCGGTCGGGCTGAACGACATCTTCGAACAGTTGCAGATCCAGCGGGCGCTCGGGGACGCGTTCGCCGCCTTGATCGCCGAGGTCGGTCAAGAGCTCGTCGACACCGCGCTCGAGGTCGAGATCGTCTCGCGCTGTACGTCGGCGCGCACGCCGCAGCAGCGCAGCGCCCCGTTCCAGTTCCTCCGCCTCGGGCCGGACATCCCGCTCGCCGTCCTCGACGACCTGCCGGAAGGGACGGTCGCCGACCAGCTGAAGGACCGCATCCTGTACGGCAGCCAGGTCGGCCACTTCGGTGCCTTCGGCGCCGCGGACTGGCGGCGCTGGGACTGGCTGATGGGCCGGCTGCACAGCGTCGCGCACCTCGGCGCGATGCTCGGCGCGGACGCCGACTGGATCCGCGAGACGCAACGCGAGGTGCTGCGCGCCGAGGGCTGGGAACTCGACGCGGTCGCCGAGCGGATCCAGCGGCTGGCCCGGGACTTCCCGGTCGACGCGGGGATGGGCGCCCTGGTGACGATGCGGGACGAGCTCAACGCCTCACCCGAAGGACGCGCGATCACCAAGGGCCTCGCGGACCGGATGGTCGACGTATCGAGCGGTCTCGGTCCGCAGGTCGGCACCTGGGTCAAGGCGGTGGCCGGCCGCAAGCAGCAGCCCGCCTCGTGGCTGCTGCGGACCGCTCGCTGGTTCACCGAGCCCGCCCGGCAGGCGGTCTGGGAGCGACTGGTCCGCGGTGCGAAGCTGAGCCCGGCCCGGCGGCCGTGGATCTTCGAGCCATGGTTGCCTGCGGCAACGGCTGCCGCGGGCATCGTGCTGCTCGTTGTGGCCGGTCTGGTCGGCGCCGTACGGCTCCCGGTCGCGGCGTTGGCCGGCGCCGTCCTGGCGCTCAGTGCGGTGCTCGGGATCGTGACCTGGTCGGTCCGGCGGACGCGCCGCCGGATCCGCGCGTGGATCGAGCAGCGGCTGCCCGAGATCAGTCGAGCGTCACGAAATCGATGAGCTCCTCGACGCGGCCGAGCAGCGCCGGGTCGAGGTCGGCGAAGCTGTTCACCTTGGACAGGATGTGCTTCCAGGCGGCCGCCACGTCGGCCTGGTCGGTGGCCGGCCAGCCGAACGCCTGCAGTACACCCTTCTTCCAGTCCTGACCGTGCGGGATCCGCGGCCACGCCTTGATCCCGACCGACGACGGCTTGACCGCCTCCCAGATGTCGATGAACGGGTGGCCGACCACGTGCACGTACTTGTTCGACACCTGCGCGGCGATCTTCGACTCCTTCGAGCCCTCGACCAGGTGGTCGACGAGTACGCCGAGCCGCCGTCCGGGACCGGGCTGGAAGCGGTTGACGATCTCGACCAGATCGTCGACGCCTTCCAGGTATTCGACCACGACGCCCTCGATCCGCAGGTCGTCGCCCCACACCTTCTCGACCAGTTCCGCGTCGTGCCGGCCCTCGACGTAGATCCGGCTGGCCCGGGCGACCCGCGCGCGGACGTTGTCCACGGCCACCGAGCCGGACGCCGTCCTGGTCTTCTTGGCCGGACCGGCCTTCTTCGGCGGTTTCAGGCTGACCGGCTTGCTGTCCAGCCAGAACCCCGGTCCGAGCGGATACGTGCGGATCTTGCCGTGCCGGTCCTCGAGGTCGACCACACCGTGTTCCCAGCGCACGATCGCGCCGACGAACCCGGAGCTGGGCTCCTCGACGACCATGCCCTTCTCGATCTCGACCTCGACGGTTCGGCCGTTCTTGGGCTTGCGCCAGTCGCCGGCGAGGACGTCGTTCCCATACCTGTCAGCCACCGGACAACCGTATGCCGTGCCGGACCGCGGGGACCGGCACGACATCCGGGTGGTTCCTGGCGACAGGATGTATCGCCTACCGGGCGGTGGTCCAAGCGGTATCCGAGCGTGCGGCTCGCGGCGACCGGCGGAGACGTCCTGTTCGTTGGTACCTCAGGTCAGCTGGGGCCGAGCAGCGGGAGGCTCGGGCGTTGCGGCGTACCGAGGGCGGCGTACCCGCGGCGGATCGCGTCTTGCAGCTTGTCCACCGGCCAGGGCCAGTCCTCGGTGTGCTTCAGCGCGTCCTCGAGCGGCGTGCCGGCGTGATGCAGTGTCGAGATCGTGTTCGCGACCTTGCCCAGGTCGATCGCCTGGTTGTGCGCGAACTCGACGTCCACGACCGCGCCGTGCCCCGGAACGACCGTCGCGTCGGCCGGCATCATGCCGATCGCGGCCTGGATCGTGTCCGGCCACTCCAGCGGGAACGAGTCCTCGCCGTACGACGGCGGCGCCGACTCCTCGAGCAGGTCGCCGACGAAGAACACCCGCACATCCGGTACGACGACCACGGTGTCGCCGGAGGTGTGCGCGTTACCGACGTGCAGCAGCTCGACGCGGCGATCACCGAGGTCGAGCACCTTGGCGGCGGCGAACGTCGTACCGGCCAGGTTCTCTTCGGCCGCGGCGTTCTCGTGCAGGTAGACGGTCGCGTCGGTGAAGACACTGTTGCCGACCACGTGGTCGAAGTGGGCGTGAGTGTTGACCACCCACTTCACCGGTGCGTCGGTCAGCTCCCGGATGTGCTCACGGAGCTGCTCGGCCTCCTCGGCGGTGGCCCGGGTGTCGATCACCAGCGCGCCGTCGGCACCGACGACCAGGCCGACGTTCAGGTCCCATTCGTCGTACCGGCGGACCCAGGTGCGGTCGCCGATCTCGGCCCATGCGCTCATGGGTCCGACAGTACTTGCGCGGCTATTTGCTCAGTGCGTCGCCCTGGAGCACCTGGTCGCGGTCGACGCCGCGGAGCAGCAGCCCGATGTTCTCGCCGGCCTTGGCGGTCCGCACGGTTTTGCGGAACATTTCGATACCGGTCACCTCGACCTGCAGCAGCGGCTGGCCGGCCCGGGTGATCAGCACCTGCTCACCGACCGACACCGTCCCGGCCTGCACCCGCCCGGTCACCACAGTGCCGCGGCCGGTGATCGAGAACACGTCCTCGACGGTCATCCCGAACGACCCCACCGGCAGCGTGTCCTGCGGCCGCGGCGGCGCCGGGAAGCTGTTCGCCTCGGCGTGCCCGCGGACGAGCATTTCCTGCGGATCCATCGGGTTCGACCGCTTCCAGAACTTCCAGCCCATCTCTCGACCCTAAAGGTTCGATGGTCACCCCTCGGTCAGACAGGCCCGGGCGGTTGGCAACCCCTCGGCTGCGGATCTAGAGTCGCAACAGTTCCGATCGGAATCTCGAAACTTTCGAAGGGTGGCCGGTGTGACGACACGACGTGCTGTGGTGGTCCGGGGCGGCTGGGAAGGGCACTCGCCGGTCGAGGCGACCGACCTGTTCATCCCGTTCCTCAAGGAGAACGGGTACGACGTCACCGTCTCCGACTCGACCGCCGCCTATCTGGACCTGGACGGCGTCGATCTGGTGCTGCAGTGCGTCACGATGAGCACCATCGAGACGGACCACTTCAAGGGCCTCGAGGCCGCGATCCGGCGCGGTACCGGGTTCGCCGGCTGGCACGGCGGGATCGCGGACTCGTTCCGCGACAACGCCGACTACAGCTTCATCACCGGCGGGCAGTTCATCTCGCACCCGCACGGGTTCACCGACTACCGGGTGAACATCCTGCCCGAGCAGGCCGATCACCCGATCGTGCAGGGCATCTCCCACTTCGACGTGCACACCGAGCAGTACTACGTGCACTACGACCCGACCAACACGGTGCTGGCGACGACGCAGTTCGAGTCGCACCCGGATTACCCGTGGATCGAGGGCGCGGTGATGCCGGCCATCTGGACCCGCACCTGGGGCGAAGGCAAGGTCTTCGTCTGCACGGTCGGCCACAAGCTGGACGACCTGGAGACTCCCGAGGTACGCACGATCATCGAGCGGGGGCTGCTGTGGGCGAGCAAATGACACGCGTTGGCATCGTCGGTACGGGCGTCATCTCCGGGACGTACCTCGAGCACCTCGGCAAGCTCCCGGGGGTCGAGGTGGTCGCGGTCGCCGATCTCGATGTGAGCCGCGCTCAGGCGGTCGCCGAGAAGAACCCGGGCGTCCGCGCGGTCGCGCCGGACGAGCTGTACGCCGCCGACGACGTCGAGATCGTGGTCAACCTGACGATCCCCGCCGCGCACGCCCCCGTGCATCAGGCCGCGATGGAGGCCGGCAAGCACGTGTACGGCGAGAAGCCGCTCGCCGTCGACCGCGCCGAGGCCGAGCCGCTGCTCAAGTACGCCGCCGCGAACAACCTCCGCGTCGGCTGCGCGCCGGACACCGTCCTCGGCACCGGCACCCAGACCGCGCGAGCGGTGATCGACCGCGGCGACATCGGCGTACCGCACGCCGCGACCGCGTCGTTCGTCACGCCAGGGCACGAGCTGTGGCACCCGGCGCCGGAGTTCTACTACCAGCCCGGCGGCGGCCCGGTCCTCGACATGGGTCCGTACTACGTGACCAGCCTGGTCACCCTGCTCGGTCCGGTCCGCCGGGTCACCGCGCGCGCCGGCCGGTCCAAGGAGGAGCGCAAGATCCACACCGGTCCGCGGGCCGGTACGACGTTCCCGGTCGAGGTACCGACGCACGTCACCGGCGTCCTGGAGCACGAGTCCGGTGCGCTCACGACCGTACTGATGTCGTTCGACGTGTGGGCGGCGCGGCTGCCGCGGATCGAGGTCCACGGCACCGAGGGCAGCCTGTCGGTCCCGGACCCGAACAACTTCGACGGCACGGTCGAGATCGCGACGTCTGCGCAGCGTGAGTGGACCGAGGTCCCGGTGGCCGGCGGGTACGCTGGAGCGGGCCGCGGCGTAGGTGTCGCGGACATGGCCCGCGCGATCCGGCGCGGTGAACCGCACCGGGCCGACGGGGCACTGGCCTTCCACGTGCTCGACGTACTCGAGTCGCTGCTGGAGGCCGCGGTACAGGACCAGCCGGTGGATGTGACGAGCACCGTGGCGCGTCCGGCGCCGGTTCCGTTGGGAGCGTCGCCCGAGAGCGCCTAGACTGGCACTCTGAAGGACTGAGTGCCAAGGCCGGCCACGAGGCTGAGAGGGTGATGCGCGTGCTCGACGAACGCAAGCTCGACGTTCTCCGCGCCATCGTCGAGGACTACGTCGCCACCCATGAGCCGGTCGGCTCGAAGACGCTGGTCGACCGGCACAATCTCGGCGTGTCACCGGCTACGGTGCGTAACGACATGGCCGCGCTGGAGGAGGAGGGGTACATCACCCAGCCGCACACCAGCGCGGGCCGTATTCCCACCGACGCCGGGTACCGGCTGTTCGTGGACAAGCTGAGCACGGTCAAGACGCTGTCGGTCGCCGAGAAGAAGGCGATCACGTCGTTCCTGGCCGGGGCGGTCGACCTGGAGGACGTCGTCCGCCGTACCGTCCGGCTGCTGGCCCAGATCACCCGCCAGGTGGCCATCGTGCAGTACCCGTCGCTGAACCGGTCGAGCGTGCGGCACATCGAGGTCGTCACGATGAGCCCGCGCCGCCTGCTGCTGGTTCTGATCACCAGCAACGGCCGGGTCGAGCAACGGCTCGTCGAGCACCCGAACGAGATCGACGAGCAGGTCATCGCCGACCTGCGCTCGCGGCTGAACACGGCGGTGTCCGGGCAGCGGCTGACCGAGGCGACCGCGTCGCTGGCCGGCGTCCCGGAGCTGTTCGCGCCGCACGACCGCTCGCTGGTCTCGGCGATCGTCACCACGCTGCTGGAGGCGTTCACCGACGAGGTCGGCGAGCAGCGCATCGCGGTCGGCGGCGCCGCCAACCTGACCCGGTACGGCGACGACTTCGAGCGGAACGTGAAGCCGGTGCTGGAGGCGCTGGAGGAGCATGTCGTCCTGCTGAAACTGCTGGGGGAGGCGACCAACCCGCAGACGCTGACGGTGCGGATCGGCCACGAGAACCCGTTCGAGGAACTGGCCACCACCTCCGTGGTCGCCACCGGCTACGGGTCGAAGTCCGAGGCGCTGGCCACCCTGGGCATCGTCGGCCCGACCCACATGGACTACCCCAGCACGATGGGCGCCGTCCGCGCCGTCGCCCGCTACGTCAGCCAAATTCTGGCTGAATCCTAACGAAGACAACCCCTGGTCTGGAGTATGAGCACCGATTACTACGCCGTCCTGGGCGTCAGCCGTGACGCGTCGCCGGACGAGATCAAGAAGGCGTACCGCAAACTGGCACGCCAGTACCACCCGGACGTGAACGACTCCGAGGACGCCCACCAGAAGTTCCAGGAGATCGGGCGCGCGTTCCAGGTTCTCAGCGACCCGCAGAAGCGGCAGATGCACGACCTCGGCGGCGACCCGTTCGCCACCGCGGGGGCCGGCCCGGGCGGCGCCGGCTTCGGTCAGGCGTTCACGTTCACCGACATCATGGACGCCTTCTTCGGCCAGACCGGCGGCGCGACCCGCGGGCCGCGGCCGCGCACCCGGCGCGGTCAGGACGCGCTGATCCCGCTGCGCATCGACCTGGCCGAGGCGGCCTTCGGGACGACGCGTGAGCTCAAGGTCGACACCGCCGTACTGTGCCCGACCTGTAGCGGCACCGGCGCGGCAGCCGGCTCCGAGCCGGTCACCTGCGAGATCTGCCACGGCCGCGGCGAGGTCACCCACACCCAGCGGTCGTTCCTCGGCGAGGTGCGCACGATGCGCCCCTGCCCGAACTGCCGCGGCTACGGCACCACCATCCCGAACCCGTGCGTCGAGTGCTCCGGCGACGGCCGCGTGCGCTCCCGCCGTACCGTCACCGTGAAGATCCCCGGCGGCGTCGACACCGGCACCCGCGTCCAGCTTTCCGGCCAGGGCGAGGTCGGCCCCGGCGGCGGCCCGGCCGGCGACCTGTACGTCGAGATCGAGGTCGAACCGCACGAGATCTTCACCCGCAACGGCGACGACCTGCACTGCACGGTCACACTGCCGATGACCGCCGCCGCGCTCGGCACCACGATCGACCTGCCGACCCTCGAGGGCGAGCCGGTCCCGCTGGAGATCCGCCCCGGCACCCAGTCCGGCACCGCGATCACCCTCGCCGCCCGCGGCGTCCCCCGCCTCCGCCACGCCGGCCGCGGCGACCTGATCGTCCAGGTCATCGTCGAGACGCCGACCAAACTCGACGAGTCCCAGGTCGACCTCCTCAAACAGTTGGCCGCCCTCCGCGACGAAGAACGCCCCGAAGGCCAAGTCCAAGCCGCCCACAAAGGCGTCTTCGGCCGCCTGAGAGACGCCTTCGGCGCCCACTGACCCGCCCCACCGCCGGCTGCACCCGCTCGCCCTACCGCCGCCGGTCGCACCACCGTGGCCTGACCGGCGGTTGCACCACCGTGCCCCGGCCGAGGCCGGCCCCCGCTCGTGCCGCCCGGCCTCGCGCGCCCCGCCTGTCCGCCGGCCGACGCTCCTGCTCACTCCACCCCAACAGCACGGGATATCCGTTCCTGTTGGGGGTTCTCTGCTGGTGTACGCACGAAGAACCCCCAACGGGAACGGATATCCCGTGCTGTTGGAGCAGCCGGCGCCGCTCAGGCACGCTCAACCGCCCACACAGCCAGTCACGAGAGCCGATGCCCCTTCAAGTGGAGGGTTGCCCATTGAAATTTCCAGGGGGCAACCCTCGAGTTCAGTGGGCAACCCTCGAGTTCAGTGGGCAACCCTCGAGTTCAGTGGGCAACCCTCGAGTTCAGTGGGCAACCCTCGAGTTCAGTGGGCAACCCTCCAGTTCAGTGGGCAACCCTCCAGTTCAGCGGGCAACCCTCCAGTTCAGGGGGAACCTCGCTCTGAGGGCATGCTTCGGTGGGCGTCGAGAGTGGGCGTGAGAGTGTTGGGGCGGCTGGGTGGTGGTGGGTCGGTAGGTGCTCTGCGGCCGAGCGATCGAATGGCCGGGTGGTCGATGGTCGGTTGGTGGGTGATGAGCGGGGTAGCGGTAGGTGGAGGTGTGGCAGGTGGGTGTGGCGGTGTTCTTCCGGGCCGAGCTCGGTGAGGGCGAGTTGGTGCTGGACGGTGCCGAGGGGCGGCATGCGGCGGTTGTACGGCGAATTGGGCCGGGCGAGCGGGTACGCCTGACGGACGGGCGTGGCGCGTGGGTCGAGGGACCGGTGGTTGCCGCGAGCAAGTCCGGTGTGACGGTCGCCGTCGACGAGCGCGGGGCGGACGGTGCGCCGACGCCGCGGTTGATCGCCGTCCAGGCGGTACCGAAGGGGGAGCGCGCCGAACTGGCGGTCGAGATGTTGACCGAGGTCGGCACCGACGTGATCGTGCCGTGGAACGCGGAGCGCAGTCAGTTCCGCGCCAACCCCGAACGGGTCGAGAAGACGCTGGCGAAGTGGCGTGCGTGGGCGTTCGAGGCGAGCAAGCAGTCGCGCCGTACGTGGTTCGCCGAGGTCGCCCCGCTCGCGTCGACGGCGGATGTTGCGAAGTTGCTGGCCGACGCGGCGCTGCCGGTCGTGCTGCACGAAGCGGCGACCCAGCCCCTCGCATCGCTGGAGCTCCCGCCGACCGGCGACGTTGTACTCGTGATCGGCCCGGAAGGCGGTATCGCGCCCGCCGAACTCACCGCCTTCGCCGTGCCTCCGGTCCGCCTGGGCCGCACAGTCCTCCGCACGTCCACCGCCGGCGTCGCCGCAGCCGCCGCCCTCCTGGCCACCAACCGCTGGACCTAGGGCATGTCATCACCTGGTTCGGTGTGCAATCTCTCATTAGGTAGTGCACCTCGAAACGGTGTACGCGGGGAGCGATTCACGCTCAGGTGCACTACCTGTTGGCGGAGACGTCCTGTTGAGCCGACACACCTCCGCGCCGGCTGGGGCGGGGTGGGTACGCTGTTGGACGGGGGACGAACTGTTGTGCGGAGGATCGGACGCTATGCCTGTCGAATCGGCTCGGGCTCGGACGTTGCTGCATGTTCACCCGACTGAGGTGTCGCTGCAGGTGGCGCTCGATGCGCTCGCGGATCCGGTCCGGCGGGCGATCCTGCGGGACCTGGCCGCGCACGACGACTGGACGCGGGCCTGCGGCACGTTCGATCTGCCGGTGAAGAAGGCGACCGCGAGTCATCATTTCGCGGTACTGCGGGCCGCCGGGCTGATCGAGCAGCGCGACGAAGGCGCTCGCCGGCTGAACCGCCTGCGCCGCGACGAGTTCGAGTCCGCGTTCCCCGGTCTCCTCGCCGCCACCGTCGACCGCCCCGACTAACACCCCGCCGATCGCCCCGACCGGCCACCTCGTCGATCGGCCCTGACCGGCGCACTGCCGACCAACCCGACCGGCACCCCGGCGACGACCTCGACCGGCATTCCGGCGTCCGTGCGGCCGGGCTGCGGCTGGGGGGTTATTTGACGACGATCGATTTGGTGTCGGTGTCGGTGATGCTGCCGTCGGCGGGGGAGATGAGGTAGACGCTGAGTTCCCAGGGGCCGGGGCTGAGCTTCAGCCGGAACGAGAACGGCGAGAACTTCTGGCCTTCCTTGGTGTTGGCGTAGCTCTTCACGGTCTCGCGCGTCTTCAGGTTCGTGACCTGGTAGTTGACTGTGGCTTCGTAGGCGGCGGCGACGCCCTGGACCGTGATGTTGGGCTCGACGGCCGCGGCTTCGGTGGGGCTGTCGATCCAGACGAGCGCCTGGACGTCGGCGGCCTGCGCGCGGCCCAGCGGCGTGGCGGTGTCGACGTGGCCGAAGAGCGCCCCGACCGGACGGCCGGCCTCGGTCACCCGGATGGGTGTGTGGTTGTCCTGCAGCGCGCCCTGAACCGTGTACACGAGCTGCTGCACGGCGACCCGGGCGAGGTTGCGGTCCAGCGCGCCCTGCGGCAGGCGTTTGAAGTCGACGGTGACGACGTCGTTCGAGCGGGTGACGGTGTTGAGCGCGGCGCCGCGCCACACGGAGAAGTAGTCGGGGTCGCTCGGCTGCTTGGACGTCATGATCCGGACCGCCTGCTCGGCCGGCCGGCCGCTCACCTTCGCCCAGGTGCGGTACAGGCGGGCTGACGTCTTGTCCGCGCCGACCTGCTGACCGAGCCAATAGACCGGTACGACGGCACTCTTCACTGCCGGCTCCGGTACGCCGCGTGTCGCGGGCGCCGTGGTGTCCCCGGCCGACGGCACCGAGGTGATCGCCGGCTCGGTCGGCCCGGCAGTCGGCCCGGCAGTCGACCCGGCGGAAGGTGCAGTCGACGGCGCGGTCGACGGGACGGTGGACGGGACCGGAGAAGCGCTCGGCCCGGTCCCCGGCAGCTCCGGACCTGACGCCTCGGGGCCGGGCCCGGCGACTTCGTTGTCGGCGATGTCGTGGGCGCCGTTCAGCATGGTGAACGCGCCGATGGCGGCGGCGGTACCGACCGCGGCCAGGCCGGCGGTGATCAGCCACGGGCGCCGCGCGGCGGGGCGCTGGGCGTGCGCGCGGGCACGGATCTCCGGCAGCGCGTCGGACGGTTCGATCCGGTCCGCCTCCTCGTGCAGGGACCGTCGCATCAGCTCGTCGAACGGGTCGTTCTGGTTGTCACTCATACGGTCTGCTCCAGGAGCTGGCGCAGCGACTTGGTCGCGCGCGCGGCATGACTCTTCACGGATCCCCGGCTGATGCCCATCGTGTCCGCGATTTCCGCCTCTGACAGGTCACCGTAGTAGCGCAGGACCATCACGGTGCGTTGCTTTTCCGGCAGCGAGCGCATCGCCTCGATCACCCGGTCGGTCTCGGCGGTGCGCAGTACGGCGTGTTCGGCGCTCGGTTCGTCCGGGAGCGTGCGTGGGGTGTGTTTGTCCACCACCACGAGGTGGCGCTGACGGGATCGGCACCGGTTGACCACCGTGGTCCGCAGGTACGCGAGCGCCTTGTGCGGGTCACGCAGCCGGTTCCAGCGACCGTGCATCGCGACGAATGCGTCCTGCACGATCTCCTCCGCCGTGCCGACGTCGCGCAGCAGCAGCGCCCCGAGCCGGACCAGCGAGGTGTAGTGGGCGGTGTAGACAGCCGTCAGCGCCTCGTCGGCATCCCACGAGGACTCATGTGTCACGCACTCTTCGTACACCACCGCCGGTTGTGCCACGAAAAGACGACGCGGAGACCCTGTCCCAGGTTGACAACGAAGACGGGCCGCCAGGGCGTGTCCGGGGGAAACCACGTGAGGCTGTCGGAGCGGGCGGCTAGCATGGACAGGTCACATCATTGATTTCAGGAGGAACAGCCTGTCCAGGCCACGCAGTATCGAACCGGAGGCGCGCGCGAACGGCACTGTGGCCGGCGCCGCCACCAGCACCCAGGCGTCGCACAAGATCGTCGTACCGAACAGCATCGACATGGTGGCCCTGCTCGGAGCCCGGGACGAGTTCCTCCGCATCGTCGAGAAGGAGTTCGCCGCCGACATCCTGGTCCGCGGCAACGAGATCACGCTGGCCGGGGAGCCCGCCGAGCTGGCGCTGGCCGAGCGGCTGATCGACGAGCTGATCGCGGTGGTGCGGACCGGGCACGGCCTGACCGCCGACTCCGTCGAGCGCAGTATCGCGATGATCAAGGCCGCCACGGTCGAGAGCCCGCGCGACGTGCTGACGCAGAACATCCTGTCCAGCCGCGGCCGCACGATCCGGCCGAAGACGCTGAACCAGAAGCGCTACGTCGACGCGATCGACAAGAACACGATCGTCTTCGGCATCGGCCCGGCCGGTACCGGTAAGACGTACCTCGCAGTCGCGAAGGCGGTCCAGGCGTTGCAGGCCAAGGAGGTCAACCGGATCATCCTGACCCGGCCGGCCGTCGAGGCCGGTGAGCGGCTCGGGTTCTTGCCCGGCACGCTCTCGGAGAAGATCGACCCGTACCTGCGGCCGCTGTACGACGCTTTGCACGACATGCTCGACCCGGAGTCCATCCCGCGGCTGATGACGGCCGGCACGATCGAGATCGCGCCGCTGGCCTATATGCGCGGCCGGACGCTGAACGACGCCTACATCATTCTCGACGAGGCGCAGAACACCTCGCCGGAGCAGATGAAGATGTTCCTCACCCGGCTCGGGTTCGGCTCGAAGATGGTTGTCACCGGTGACGTCACCCAGGTCGACCTGCCGAACGGGACCAATTCCGGCCTCCGGGTGGTGCAGGAAATTCTCGACGGGGTGCAGGATCTGGCATTCTGCCGTTTGACGTCGCACGACGTGGTTCGGCACAAGCTCGTCGGCCGGATCGTGTCGGCCTACGAAAACTACGAAGGCAGTGCTGATTCCCACCGATGAACGTCGAGGTCAACAACGAGTCCGGAGTCGAGATCGACGCGAACGGACTGATGCGGCTCAGCCGGTTCGTGATGTCGTCGCTGCGGCTGCACCCGGAGTGTGAGCTGTCGATCAAGCTGGTCGACGAGGACACCATGGCGCGGTATCACGTCGAGTTCCTGGACCTGCCGGGGCCGACCGACGTGATGTCGTGGCCGATGGACGAGCTGCGCCCGGGGTCCGACGGCGAGGCCGACGAGGACCTGCCGCTCGGGCACCTGGGCGACATCGCGCTCTGCCCGACGGTCGCCGCCGCGCAGGGTGCGAAGGCCGGCCACGGCACGTGGGCCGAGCTGGAACTGCTCACCGTGCACGGCATCCTGCATCTGCTCGGGTACGACCACGCCGAACCCGAGGAGAAGGCGGAGATGTGGGACGTCCAGGGGCGCCTGCTGGAAGCATGGCGGGCACCTGGCAACCATTTGCAGGGTGTCTGATGACCCCCGCACCCGATCAGGAGTGACCCTACGATGACGTCCCACGACCTGGTTCTGCTGGTTGTGGCTGCGGTGCTCGTACTGCTTGCCGGGCTGTTCGCCGGTGCCGAGGCGGCGCTGTCGTCGTACTCGAAGGTGCGGGCGAACGAACAGGTCGAGCAGGGCAATCTGCGCGCGGTCCGGCTGCGCGACCTGCTCTCCGACGCCCCGCGGTACCTGAACTCGCTGCTGCTGCTCCGGCTGAGCTGCGAGATCACTGCGATCGTGCTGGTCGCCCAGGCGCTGTCCGAGCTGCTGACCGTGACCTGGCAGCACATCCTGATCACCGCGGTGATCATGGTGTTGGTCTCGTACGTGATCATCGGGGTCGCCCCGCGCACCCTCGGCCGCCAGCACTCGGACCGGTTCGCGATCGTGTCGGCGGGCCCGGTGATGGCGGTGACCCGGATCCTCGGGCCGCTGCCGAAGGTGCTGATCATGCTCGGCAACGCGCTGACGCCCGGCAAGGGATTCGCCGAGGGCCCGTTCGCGACCGAGGCCGAGCTGCGCGCGCTGGTCGACTACGCGGAGAAGTCCGCGGTGATCGAGTCCGGCGAGCGGCAGATGATCCACTCGGTGTTCGAGCTCGGCGACACCATCGTCCGTGAGGTGATGGTGCCGCGCACCGACATGGTCTACATCGAGCGGCACAAGAAGCTCCGCCAGCTCACGTCGCTGGCGTTGCGATCGGGGTTCTCGCGGATCCCGGTGATCGGCGAGTCGCTGGACGACATCGTCGGCGTCGTCTACCTCAAGGACGTGATGCGCCGGGTGTACGACAACGCCCAGGCGGACTCCACCGAGCGGGTCGAGTCGGTGATGCGGCCGTGTATGTATGTCCCGGACTCCAAGCCGGTCGACGAGCTGCTGCGCGAGATGCAGGCGGCCCGGATGCACCTGGCGATCGTCGTCGACGAGTACGGCGGTACGGCGGGCCTGGTCGCGATCGAGGACATCCTCGAGGAGATCGTCGGCGAGATCACCGACGAGTACGACGAGGTCCCGGACTCGGTGCAGCGGCTGTCCGACGGGGCGTACCGGGTGTCGAGCCGGCTGCCGATCGACGAGCTCGGCGAGTTGTTCGGCGTACCGCTGAACGACGACGACGTGGACACCGTCGGCGGCCTGATGGCCAAGTGGCTCGGCAAGGTGCCGATCCCCGGCGCCGAGGTGACGATCGAGGGCCTGGAGCTGACCGCGGAGCGCCCGTCCGGCCGCCGGAACCAGGTCGGTACGGTGCTGGTACGGCGGGCCGAGCCCGCGCCGGAGTCGCAGGACCAGAACCACCAGCACGCCTGAGCGCGTACCCGATCACCCGAGGAGCACCGAACTTGTCCGACCTTTCGGCGGAAGACGCCAAACTCGTCACGCTCGCCCGTGCCGCGCGGGCCCGGACCCGCGCCGCCGAGGGCGCGGCGGTCCGGGACACCGACGGCCGGACGTACGCCGCCTGTACGGTCGCGCTCGACACCGTCGAGCTGACCGCGCTGCAGCTGGCGGTGGCGATGGCGCTGTCGTCCGGGGTGAAGGGGCTCGAGGCGGCCGCGGTCGTCACCGACGCCGAGTCCGCCGATGTCGGTGTCGTCCGGCACTTCGCCGGCGCCAACGTTCCCGTCGTCCTTGCGCTCGGCACTGGAGAGGTCCGCGATGTCGTCCACACCTGAAGACTTCAAGGCGGGATTCGCCTGTTTCGTCGGCCGTCCGAACGCAGGCAAGTCGACTCTCACCAACGCCCTGGTGGGCAAGAAGATCGTCATCACGTCGTCGAAGCCGCAGACCACCCGGCACGCGGTCCGCGGCATCGTGCACCGCCCGGACGCGCAGCTGGTGCTGGTCGACACACCCGGGCTGCACAAGCCGCGCACCTTGCTCGGTGAGCGCCTGAACGACCTGGTGAAGACCACCTGGGCCGAGGTCGACGTGATCGCGGTGTGCCTGCCGGCCAGCGACAAGATCGGTCCGGGGGACCGTTTCCTGGTCGGCGAGGCGGCGAAGGTCGCGAAGACGCCGAAGGTCGCGCTCGCCACCAAGGCCGATCTGGTCGACCCCGAGCGGATGGTCCAGCACCTGGCCGACATCCAGGCGCTGGGCGAGTCGGCCGGGATCGAGTGGGCGTCGATCGTGCCGGTGTCCGCGACGTCCGGCTACCAGGTCGACCTGGTCGCCGACGAGCTCGTGAAGCTGCTGCCGCAGGGCTTCCCGCTGTACCCGGACGGCGACATCACCGACGAGCCGGAGGAGACGCTGGTCGCGGAGCTGATCCGCGAGGCCGCGCTCGAAGGGGTCCGCGACGAGCTGCCGCATTCGATCGCGGTGACGATCGACGAGATGGGGCTGCGCGAGGGCCGGCCCGAGGACAAGCCGCTGCTCGACATCTACGCGAACATCTTCCTCGAACGGGACAGCCAGAAGGGCATCGTGATCGGGCACAAGGGCGCGCGCCTGCGTGAGGTCGGCGCGGCCGCCCGGCGCCAGATCGAGGCCCTGCTCGGTACGCCGGTGTACCTGGACCTGCACGTCAAGATCGCCAAGAACTGGCAGACCGACGCGAAGCACCTGCGCAAACTGGGCTTCTGATGAGCCTGCGCAACCCGGCGTACGCCGCCCTCACCGGCGCGCACGCCCAGCTCGCCGAGACCCGCGGTAACGTCCGGCGGTATCCGGCCGACGTCGCGCCGTTCCTCGGGCTGCCCGACGAGCCGACCGCCGAGGACTGGTCCGACGCGGCAGCCCTGATCGGCCCGGGGCGGACGGCCGCCCTGATGCGGCCGCCGATCGAGGTGCCGGACAGCTTCAAGGTCCAGTTCGACCTCGAGCTGCCACAGTTCGTCGCGCCGGCCTCGCTGCCCGCGGTCGACGCGGAGGCGGTCCGGCTGGGGCCGGACGACGTACCCGAGATGCTCGAGCTGGTGGCGCTGACCGATCCGGGGCCGTTCCGCAACCGCACGATCGAGCTGGGTGAGTACGTAGGCATTCGCCGCGACGGTGCATTGATCGCGATGGCCGGTACCCGGTTCGCGTTGCCGGGGCACACCGAGATCAGTGCGGTGTGCACGCACCCGTCGTACCAGGGTCAGGGTCTGGCCAGTCGGCTGATCCGCGACGTCGCCGCGCACATCACCGCGACCGGCCGGACCCCGTTCCTGCACACCGGCGGCTCCAACGCCACCGCGATCCGGCTCTACACCTCGCTCGGCTTCACCAGAACCGACGGGATGCGCGTCACGGTCGTCGAGGTCAGGCAGCTCGGGTTCGGCGCCGATCGAGGGGGTGACTGGGGAGCGCAGCACACCTGAAACGACCAGCAGAGCTCCCCAATCCCATCGCCTGGCAGGCGCGCCGCATGCCCGTGCCGTGGTCCCGCAGCGTCGGCTAGATCGTCTTCTGGTAGATCAGGAAGCGGGCCACGATCCGGTACCCGAGCTGCTCGTTGATGCCGATCATGTGGTCGTTGGACTCGGCGTTCCAGGTGTCGATCTGGGACAGCGCGGGCTCCTCGGCACGTAACCGGAGCAGCATCGCGGACTTGAGCAGCGCGCCGAGCCGGTGGCCGCGATGGTCGCGGGACACGGCGGTGTCGTGCTGCTCGGCGATGTGCGGGCGCTCCCGCTCGACCGCGACGACAGTGTGTCCGGCCAGCTCGCCGGTGTCTTTCGCGCGGGCGATCACCCGGTAGAGCGTGCGGTCGCTCTTCGCCTGGGCCTCCTCGTACGCACGCAGCCGCTCCGGGCTGTACACGTCGTCCTCGATCTCGAGGTCGTCCGTGGGCGCGTCGTTGATCGACTCGGTGACCGCGACCATGCCGTCGAGCAGTTCGTCCGGGAGCGATCCGGTCAGCTGCACCAGTTCGTACCCCGACGCCGCCGCGGCGGATTCGTCGTACAGCCGCTGGACCAGGTCCCAGTCGAGGCCGGTCAGCTCCTGGCGCCGGTTCACCTCGACGGCCTTCTGCTCGTAGCCGTGCCGGCGGGCGAACGCGTCCGCCTTCGGCAGGTCGATCTGGTCGAAGCCGACCGTGGTCCGGCCGAGTTCACGGCTCAGGTTCTCGCCGTACGTGATCAGCGCCGACCCGACGCCGCGACCGCGATGGTCGGGGTGCACCTTGACGTCGAGCCAGGTCTGGTCGGTGTTGTCGTACTGCGGCGTGTGAACCATGAGCAGGCCGACCGGGGTGCCGTCCTCGCGGGCCAGGAAGGCCCGCGGCGGCACCAGGTCCCAGCCGTACCGCAGCTGGTTCGCGAAACTCCGCGGGGTGTGCTGGACCAGCTCCGGGCAGTCCAGCTTCCAGCAGGCCGAATCCACGGCGACGGCTTCCGCGCAGCCGACCTCGTCGTCGGCGAACAGTTCGGTGATCTCCACGTCCACAGGGTCCACCAGCACTCCGGTTACCGCGAGTGGTTTTCTGCAGGTGGTTGGTTCACAGGTACGACGGGTGATTCGGATGTGTCCGGATGGGTACAGCGCGGGCGACGTACTCTTGACCGACTCAGACCTGGGGGACCCGCGACGTGGCCGTCGAGCCTGAACTCGAGCACGCGCTGCGGACCGCCGCGCTCCGGGTCACGCGCCCCCGGCTGGCTGTCCTGCGGGCCGTGCACGAGCACCCGCACTCCGACACCGACGGCATCATCCAGGCGGCCCGGACCGAGCTGCCCGCCGTCTCGCACCAGGCCGTGTACGACGTCCTGCGCGCGCTGGATGCGGCGGGCCTGGTACGGCGGATCCAGCCGGCCGGATCGGTGGCGCGCTACGAGGCGCGTGTGGGTGACAACCACCATCACGTGGTCTGCCGGTCCTGCGGCGCCATCGCCGACGTCGACTGCGCGGTGGGCACGCGCCGTGCCTGACCGCGTCCGACGACCGGGACTTCGTCATCGACGAGGCCGAGGTCGTCTACTGGGGCCGCTGCCCCGACTGTTCCGCCGATCATCTGAAGCACCAGGGAAAGGGCCAGCATGTCTGACACGTCCGGAGTGACCCCGCAAGGCAGCGAGAGCGAGAACCCGGCGATCGATTCGCCGACGCCGCAGGTCGCCCGGCCGCGGACGAACCGGGACTGGTGGCCCGATCAACTCGACCTCACGATCCTGCATCCGCACGCCGCGAAGTCGAACCCGATGGCGGCCGACTTCGACTACGCGGAAGAGTTCGCCAAGATCGACGTCGAGGAGCTCAAGCGCGACCTCGTCGAGGTGATGCGGACGTCGCAGGACTGGTGGCCGGCCGACTTCGGCCACTACGGCCCGTTGTTCATCCGGATGAGCTGGCACTCGGCCGGGACGTACCGGATCGAGGACGGTCGCGGCGGTGCGGGCGACGGCGCTCAGCGGTTCGCGCCGCTGAACAGCTGGCCCGACAACGCCAACCTGGACAAGGCCCGTCGGCTGCTCTGGCCGGTCAAGCAGAAGTATGGCCGGAGCGTTTCGTGGGCCGACCTGCTGGTGCTGGCCGGCAACGTCGCCATCGAGGACATGGGGCTGCCCACCTTCGGATTCGGTTTCGGCCGCGAGGACATCTGGGAGCCGGAGGAGATCTACTGGGGTCCCGAGGACACCTGGCTCGGTGACGAGCGGTACAGCGGCGACCGGGAACTGGGCGGCCCGCTCGGCGCGGTCCAGATGGGCCTGATCTACGTGAACCCGGAGGGCCCGAACGGCAACCCGGACCCGCTGGCAGCCGCCCGGGACATCCGCGAGACGTTCCGCCGGATGGCGATGAACGACGAGGAGACGGTCGCGCTGATCGCCGGCGGTCACACGTTCGGCAAGACGCACGGCGCCGGACCCGCAGAGAGCGTCGGACCGGAGCCGGAGGCCGCGCCGATCGAGGCGCAGGGCCTCGGCTGGGAGAGCAGCTACCGCAGCGGCAAGGGTCCCGACACGATCACCAGCGGGCTCGAGGTGACCTGGACGAACACGCCGACCCAGTGGGGGAACGGCTTCTTCACGAATCTGTTCGAGCACGAGTGGGAGCTGACCGAGAGCCCGGCCGGCGCCAAGCAGTGGGTCGCCAAGGACGCCGCGGAAACGGTGCCGGACGCCCACGACCCGTCGCGCAAGCACCGGCCGACGATGCTCACGACGGACCTCGCGCTGCGGTTCGACCCGGCGTACGGCCCGATCTCGCGGCGGTTCTACGAGCACCCCGACGAGTTCGCGCTCGCCTTCGCCAAGGCCTGGTACAAGCTGCTGCACCGTGACATGGGGCCGGTCTCGCGGTTCCTCGGTCCGTGGGTGCCGGAGCCGCAGCTCTGGCAGGACCCGGTGCCGGCTGTCGACCACGAGTTGATCGACGACTCCGACGTGGCCACGTTGAAGGAGGCGATTCTCGCGTCCGGGCTGTCGGTGTCCCAGCTGGTCTCGACCGCGTGGGCCTCGGCGGCGTCGTACCGGACCACTGACAAGCGCGGCGGCGCGAACGGCGCCCGGATCCGGCTCGAGCCGCAGCGCAGCTGGGAGGTCAACCAGCCGGCCGAGCTCACGAAGGTTTTGGCGAAGCTAGAGCAGGTGCAGCGAGAGTTCAACGCCACCCGGTCCGATGGCAAGCAGGTCTCGCTGGCCGACCTGATCGTGCTCGGCGGCAGCGCGGCGGTCGAGCTGGCCGCGCAGAACGCCGGCCACGACCTCACGGTCCCGTTCCACCCGGGCCGGACCGACGCGTCGCAGGAGCAGACCGACGTCGAGTCGTTCGCCATGCTCGAGCCACGGGCAGACGGCTTCCGCAACTATCTGCGCGCGGGCGAGAAGCTGTCACCCGAGACGCTGTTGCTGGACCGGGCGTACAACCTCGGCCTGACCGCACCCGAGATGACCGTGCTCGTCGGCGGTCTACGGGTCCTCGGCGCGAACACCGGTGGCACGCCGTACGGCGTCTTCACCGACCGTACGGACACCTTGTCGACCGACTTCTTCGTGAACCTGCTCGCGCCGGGGACGCAATGGCGCGCGGCCGCATCGGGCGAGAACCTGTTCGAGATCCGGGACCACGCGAGCGGAGAGGTGAAGTGGACGGCGACCGCCGCCGACCTGATCTTCGGGTCGAACTCGCAGCTGCGGTCGCTGTCCGAGGTGTACGCGAGTGCCGACGCGCAGGAGAAGTTCGCGACCGACTTCGTCGACGCGTGGGTCAAGGTGATGGAGCTGGACCGCTTCGACCTGCGCTGACGAGGACAGGGCTCAGGCCGGCGACGGCATCCCATAGGCGTGATCGACAGTCATGGTGAACAGCAGTCGCCGGTCCTGGACCATCACCGCGCGGTACTCGTCCCAGTCCGGGTGCTCACCCGACGCGGCCCGGTAGTACTCGACCAGGCTGTCGACGACCGCGTCGTCCGGTGCCGCGGCCACCGGGCTGAGCTCGGCCTTGCCCTCGATGACGACGTACGAGCCGCCGCCGGGGCCGTTCACGTACAGGCTGGCGCGCGGGTCGCGGCGCAGGTTCTTGGTCTTCGCGCGACCGTCGGTGAGCGAGATCGTCACCTGCGTCCCGTCGAACACATAGGTCACATTGGACAGCTGCGGCCGGCCGTCGCGCTTGAGCGTGACCAGCACGCCGAGGCCGTGCGTACCGAGCCGATCGAGGAGGGATTCCGTCATGCCGTCACCCTAGAATCTCAACCGCACTTCAGGGCAAGAACGTCTCGGCGCGTGACCCCGGGTTCGACGGGGCGGGGCCGGTGGGCTTAGACTCGCTGGCATCATGCGGCACCAGCTTCTCCTCCTTCGCTGCCGCGGCGAGGCCTGACAAGGCCGGTTCCCTCGCCGCGGAGTTCTGACGTACGCCGGTCGTCCCTCACGACACCGTACTTTCCGAGGAGAACCTCTCGTGGCACCGAAGAACCAGCCCCAGCCTGTTCAGCAGCCGTCCGGTATGCCCATCCACCGGTACCGCGCGTTCCCGCCGATCGACCTGCCGGACCGCACCTGGCCGGCCGGATCCGTCGACCGCGCGCCGCGCTGGCTGTCCACCGACCTCCGCGACGGCAACCAGGCCCTGGTCGAGCCGATGTCGCCGGCCCGCAAGCGGCGGATGTTCGACCTGCTGGTGAAGATGGGCTACAAGGAGATCGAGGTCGGTTTCCCGAGCGCCAGCCAGTACGACTTCGACTTCGTCCGCAGCCTGATCGAGGACGAGGTGATCCCGGACGACGTGACGATCTCGGTGCTGACCCAGGCGCGGGAGGAGCTGATCGAGCGCACCGTGCAGTCGCTGCAGGGGTCGCCGAAGGCAACCATCCACCTGTACAACGCGACCGCGCCGCTGTTCCGCCGCGTGGTGTTCAACGTCGATCGCGCCGAGTGCCGCGCGATCGCGGTCCGTGGCACCGAGACCGTGATGAAGTACGCCGACGAGCTGCTGGGGGACTGCGAGTTCGGCTACCAGTACAGCCCGGAGATCTTCACCGGCACCGAGCTGGAGTTCGCGCTCGAGGTCTGCGAGGCGGTCAGCGACGTCTGGCAGCCCGATGAGGGCCGCGAGATCATCCTGAACCTGCCGGCCACCGTCGAGATGTCCACCCCGAACGTGTACGCCGACCAGATCGAGTGGTTCGGCCGCAACCTGACCCGGCGCGCGCACAGCACGATCAGCCTGCACCCGCACAACGACCGCGGTACGGCGGTGGCCGCCACCGAGCTGGCCCTGATGGCCGGCGCGGACCGGGTCGAGGGCTGCCTGTTCGGCCACGGCGAGCGGACCGGCAACGTCGACCTGGTCACGCTGGGGATGAACCTGTTCAGCCAGGGCATCGACCCGCAGATCGACTTCTCCGACATCGACGAGATCCGCCGCACGGTCGAGTACTGCACGCAGATGCGCGTCCCGGAGCGGCAGCCGTACGCCGGTGACCTGGTCTACACCGCCTTCTCGGGATCCCACCAGGACGCGATCAAGAAGGGCCTGGAGGCGCTCGACAAGCAGGCCGCGGCCGAGGGCAAGCCGGTCGGCGAGATCACGTGGGAGGCGCCGTACCTGCCGATCGACCCGAAGGACGTCGGCCGCAGCTACGAGGCCGTGATCCGGGTGAACTCGCAGTCCGGCAAGGGCGGCGTCGCGTACATCATGAAGTCCGAGCACCGGCTCGACCTGCCGCGCCGGCTGCAGATCGAGTTCAGCCGGGTGATCCAGCAGCACACCGACTCCGAGGGCGGTGAGGTCGGCCCGCAGCAGATGTGGGACATCTTCGCGGCCGAGTACCTGGCGCCGGGCGGGCTGTCGCTGCTGAGCGTCAACTCGACGTCCGGTGAGGGGCAGGGCGACCAGCTCCGCGTTCAGGTCTATTCCAACGGCGTCCCGCACGAGCTGGTTGGCGAAGGCAACGGCCCGGTGTCGGCGTTCGTGGACGCGATCAAGCCGCTGAAGTACGACGTTCGCGTGCTCGACTACCACGAGCACGCGCTCTCGGCGGGCGGCGACGCGCTGGCCGCGGCGTACGTCGAGTGCGAGGTCGGCGACGAGGTCTACTGGGGTGTCGGCCGGGACGCGAACATCCTCACCGCATCGCTGAAGGCCGTGGTATCAGCTGTCAACCGCGCCACGCGCTGACAACATCTCGATCTTTACACCGAATTGCCCGTCTTCGTGTCGAAGGCGGGCAATTTCCGTACGCCCCGATACCGTTAGGTCACAGTCTGCAACGTTGTCTCACTGTTGCCTCAAGTCGTTGACTCGCTGACCAAGGTTGCGCACACTGTCGTCACTATGCGCAGATCCTTGCAAGACAGTGTTACTAAGTCGAGCTGATCAGGGTCTGCGCCACCGACTTTCCCTGTAGTCGCGTGGAGGTGAGCAGTGAGCGGTGCGGTCGACACGTCCGCGACGAAGCTGATCGAAGGACCGGTTGTCGAACCGAGACCCTCGGCTGCTCGGCGTTTCGTCAACGCCTGGCTGGTGCGACGTCTGTTCAAAGCGGTGCTGACGGTCTTCATCGTCACCACCGGCACGTTCTTCCTGGTCCGGTTGCTGCCGGGCAACCCGGTGGAGACGTACATCCAGACACAGATCGCGCAGACCGGTATCTCGTACGAGGCGGCGGCCGCGCAGGCGCAGAACCTGTTCTCGCTGGACCCGGACGCGCCGCTGATCTCGCAGTACTTCACGTACATGCTGAATCTGCTGCACGGTGACTTCGGCAACTCGGTGCTGTCGCCGGGCACCACGGTCGCGGAGGTGATCAAGACCTACCTGCCCTGGACGCTGTTCTCGGTCGGCGTCGCGACCGTGTTCAGCTTCATCATCGGCATCGTGGCCGGGATGATCATGGCCTACCGCCGGGAGAGCTGGATCGACCACGCCCTGACCTCGATCGGGTCGCTGCTGCACGCGATCCCGAACTACATCCTGGCGATCCTGATCGTGGTGTTCCTCGGCGTGAAGCTGCAGGTGTTCAACCTGACCGAGGCGCGCGGCTCGTACACCCCAGGTGTCGAGCCGTCGTTCAGTCTGAGCTTCCTGAACGACATCTTCTACCACGCGACCTTGCCGATCCTGGCCTATGCGCTGACCACCGTCGGCTCCTGGGCGCTGGTGATGAAGTCGTCCACGGTCGAAACCCTCGGCGAGGACTACGTCACGGTGGCCCGGGCTCGGGGCCTGTCCGACTCGCGGATCCGCAGCGGGTACGTCGGGCGCAACGCCGTACTGCCGCTGTTCAGCCAACTCGCGGTCTCGCTGGGCTTCGTGGTCGGCGGCTCGATCTTCGTCGAGCGGATCTTCGGCTACCAGGGCATCGGGTTCAGCCTGTTCAACGCGGTCAACGGCCGCGACTACCCGGTCCTGCAGGGCATCTTCCTGGTGGTCACGATCTCGGTCGTGGTGGCGAACCTGATCGCCGATCTGCTCTACAGCAGACTCGATCCGCGGATCCGGGTCAGCGGCAAGGGTCAGGGGTGACGAGATGACCGAGGCAACCATTCCCGTCTCCGCGGTCGGCACTCCCGGGGCCTCCCGGTTCGCCGGCATCCTCAGCGCGCTGCGCCGCAGCCCGGCCGGGTTCATCGGCTTCGTGATCGTCGGCCTGCTGGTGCTGATCAGCGCGATCGTGCCGTTCTTCCTGCCGGAAGTGACCCCGAACGTCAAGGAAATCCTGCTCCCCGCCGGTTCACCCGGGCACCTGCTCGGCACCGACAACGAGGGCAAGGACGTCCTGATCCAGATGATCGGCGGCGGCCGGACGGTGATCTTCGTCGGCTTCGTCGCCGCCGCGATCTCGACCGCGCTGGCGATCGTCCTCGGGTCGCTGGCGGCGTACCTCGGCGGCTGGGTCGACTCGGTCGTGGTCACGCTGGCCGACGTCTTCCTGACCGTGCCGCAGATCGTGCTGCTCGCCGTGCTCGGCGCCTTCTTCCGGCTCGATTCGCCGATCCTGCTGGCCCTGCTGGTCGGCGGGCTGTCCTGGCCGGTGCTGACTCGCGCGGTCCGGGCCCAGGTCTTCTCGCTGAAGGAACGCGAGTTCGTCGAGGCGGCGCGGCTGCTCGATCTCGGCACGGCGAGGGTCGTGTTCGTCGAGATCCTGCCGAACATGGCCAGCTTCATCCTGATGAACTTCATGATCGGCGTGACCAACGCGATCTACCAGCTGGTCGGCCTCTACCTGCTCGGTCTGGCGCCGTTGACCGGATCGAACTGGGGCATCATGCTCAACCGCGCCTGGATCGCCGGCGCGATCTTCAACGACGCGAGCCTGGCCTGGATCCTCAGCCCGGTCATCGCGATCACCCTGCTGCTGCTCGGACTGGTGATGATGACGCGATCGCTCGAAGAGATCCTCAACCCGCGGCTCCGGGACCGGTGAGCACGATGACGACGACGACACCCGCCGCCGCTCGCGCCAAGCGGGGCGGCGAAGGCAAACCACTGCTGTCGGTGCGCGACTTCAAGGTCGAGTACCGGACCGGTTCCGGGACGACCGTGGAGGCGGTTCGCGGCGTCGACCTGGACCTGTTCCCGGGCGAGAGCCTCGCGCTGGTGGGGGAGAGCGGCTGCGGCAAGACGACGTTCGGTCTCGGCCTGCTGCGGCTGCTGCCGCGCCTCGGTCACGCGAGCGGCAAGGTGATCTTCAACCGCGGCGACGGCACCGAGATCGACGTCCTCGGCCTCGAGGGCAAGGACCTGCGGCAGTTCCGCTGGCGGGACGCGGCGATGGTGTTCCAGGGCGCGATGAACGCGTTCAACCCGGTGCTCAAGATCCGCGCCCACATGCACGACACGATGCGGGCGCACACCAAGGCGAGCAAGCAGGAGATCGAGGAGCGCGCCTCCGAGCTGCTCCGGCTGGTCCGGCTGGAGCCGTCCCGGGTGCTCGACTGCTACCCGCACGAGCTGTCCGGCGGTATGCGGCAGCGCGTGCTGATCGCGATGAGCCTGCTGCTCGAGCCCGAGGTGCTGATCCTCGACGAGCCGACCACCGCGCTCGACATCCTCACCCAGCGTTCGGTCGTCGACGTGCTGCACGAGGTGCGTGAACGCCTCGGGTTCTCGATGATCTTCATCTCCCACGACCTGTCGCTGGCCGCCGAGCTCGCGGACCGGGTCGCCACCATGTACGCCGGGCGCATCATCGAGACCGGTGGCGTCCGGGACATGTTCTACAAGCCGCGCCACCCGTACACGCTCGGCCTGATCAAGGCCGTACCGCCGATCGTCGGCGACCTGCCCGACATGGAGTCGATCCCGGGCGGCCCGCCGAGCCTGGCCGCGCTGCCGAAGGGCTGTACGTTCAGCCCACGCTGCAAGTTCGCGACCGACGAGTGCAAGGAGTCCGACCCGCCGCTGCTTCCGATCACCGACGAGCCGGGTGACGCGCACGAGGCGGCCTGCATCCATTGGAAGGACGTGCATTTGAACCGCGAGGTGCCGACCGACCTGGGGACCGCGTCATGAGCGCGCTCGAGCAGTCTCCCGAAACCACCGGCACGACGCCGCTGATGACGCTGGGCGGTGTCAGCCAGGTCTTCGAGACCAAGGCCGGCCCGATCCGCGCCGTCGACGACATCGATCTGTCGGTCAACCCCGGCGAGGTGCTCTGCCTGGTCGGCGAGAGCGGCTCCGGGAAGACCACCGCGGCCCGGATGGCTGCCGGACTGGCCCGGCCGAGCAGCGGCCAGGTCGCCTTCAACGGCACCGACATCTGGTCGATGAACCGGCAGGACTTCACCAGTTTCCGGCGCAGCGTGCAGTACGTCCACCAGGATCCGTACGCGTCGCTGAACCCGACCCGGACGATCCAGCAGACGATCACCGCGCCGCTGCTCAAACACGGCGTGGTGAAGTCGAAGAAGGCGGCGGCGGAACGCGCCGCCGAGCTGCTCACCAAGGTCGACCTGACCCCGCCGGAGAACTACCTGCCGAAGTACCCGCACCAGCTGTCCGGCGGTCAGCGGCAGCGGGTCTCGGTCGCGCGGGCGCTGACCCTGGACCCGAAGCTGATCATCGCCGACGAGTCCACCTCGATGCTGGACGTGTCGATCCGGATCAGCGTGCTCGCGATGCTCGGCCGGCTGCGCGACGAGCTCGGTGTCGGCTTCCTGTTCATCACCCACGACCTCGCGATCGCGAAGTACTTCGGGTGGAACGGCAAGACCGCGGTGATGTACCTCGGCCGGATCGTCGAGTTCGGTCCGACGCCGAAGATCATCAACGCGCCGACCCACCCGTACACACGGGCGCTGATCGACGCGATCCCCGAGCCGGACCCGGATCTCACCAAGACCAAGGGCCGCGAATCGCTGCGCAGCCTGGAGATCCCGAGTCTGGCGCACCTGCCGTCGGGGTGCTCGTTCCATCCACGCTGCCCGTTGTACGAGGACGGGCTGTGCGATGCGACGGTGCCTCAGCTCACCACGATCCGAACCGGTCAGTCCGCCGCGTGCCACGTGGTCGCGCGCGACGGCGCACCGGCGCTCGACGACGGTCCGCGGCCGGATGAACCGGGGGCCTGATGTCCCCTCAGCTCGGGCGGA
This sequence comes from Kribbella sp. NPDC048915, assembly GCF_040649595.1. NCBI lineage: Bacteria > Bacillati > Actinomycetota > Actinomycetes > Propionibacteriales > Kribbellaceae > Kribbella > Kribbella sp. NPDC048915. The sequence continues at coordinate 37,686 of NZ_JBEZFT010000057.1, forward strand.
TGGCGCTGGGCTGGTCAGCCTTTCTGGTGCTGGCCAGCGGAGTGCTGCTGCTCACGCTGTCCCCGGGCACCCCGGAGTTCGTCGTCACCCTGTTCACCTTGTGTTTGGGCCTGTTCCTGGGCCTGGTGGTCGTCGTCGGGATCTTCGTGACCCGGCGCCGGGAGAAACGCGAGGGCAGTTAATCCACCGGCAGTGCCTGACCCACATGGGCGTGTGGTCAGTTCAGAAAGGACGAAGGAATGAGTCCCACCGACACCAACGATCCCGGCACCAACGGTCAGGGCGCCAGTGCGCTGACCAACGCGGTCTCCCGCCGGCACGTTCTCCAGCTGTTCGGCATCGCCGGTGTCGGCGCCGCCGGCATCGGGTCGCTGACGGCGTGCTCGCCGAGCACGCCGAACAGCAACAACGAGGGCGGCGGCGACGCGAAAGGCGGCGAGTTCCACGGGGCGTACCCGTACCAGCTCCCGCCGAAGGGCCACTTCAACCTGGCCGCCGGTGTCACCGACGGCATCCAGGCCAGCACCAGCCCGTACTTCGACCTCGTCTACCCCAGCGCCGGCATGTACTACTGGGCCGACAAGAAGTGGGAATGGATGATGGCCGAGTCCGGCACGCTCGACGAGGCGAACAAGACCTACACGATGAAGCTGCGCTCCGGACTGAAGTGGAGCGACGACAAGCCGGTGACCGCGAAGGACGTCGTGTCGACGTTCAACCTGCGCTGGCTGATGCGCCAGCAGGACTGGACCTTCCTGTCCGACGTCAAGGCGCAGGACGACACCACGGTCGTGTTCACGATCGGTACGCCGTCCACCGTGCTCGAGCGCTACATCCTGCGCGCCGGCATCCTGCCGGACTCGGTGTACGGCGAGTGGGCCACCAAGGCCGAGGCGCTGCGCAAGGCCAACACCAGCCTGGACAGTGCCGAGGGCAAGCAGCTGAACGGTGACTTCCAGAAGTTCCGCCCGGAGAACCCACCGGTGTCGGGTCCGTTCAACTACGACGTGAAGAGCATGACCAACGCGCAGATGACGCTGGTCAAGAACGACAAGGGCCTGTTCGCCGACAAGATCGGCTTCACCAAGGTCGTGCTGTACAACGGTGAGACCTCGGACATCACGCCGGTCGTGATGAACAAGGACGTCGACTACGCGACCCACGGTTTCGCCGTGGCCAGCGAGAAGACCATGCTGGGCAGCGGTTTCCGGATTCTCCGGCCGCCGGTGTACTCGGGCCCGTCGCTGGTGTTCAACTACACCACCCACCCGGAGCTGGCCGACGCCCGCGTCCGGCAGGCGATCGCCTACGTGCTGGACCGCAACGAGAACGGCACCGTCGCGCTCGGCGACTCCGGCAAGCCCTGCAAGTTCATGGCCGGTTTCTCCGACATCCTCGTCCCGGACTGGATCTCGGACGAGGACCAGAAGAAGCTGCAGGCCTACGAGAAGGACGAGGCCAAGGCCACCCAGCTGCTGCAAGAGGCGGGCTGGAAGAAGAACGGCGGCAAGTGGACGCTGCCGAACGGCAAGCCGGCCGCGTACGACATCAAGTTCCCGACCGAGTTCGCCGACTGGAACCCGGCTGCCACCAACGCGGCCGACCAGCTGAACAAGTTCGGCTTCAACATCACCAAGCGGGGTATCACCTTCACCCAGCTGAACCCCGACGTCCTGGCCGGCAAGTTCGACATCGCGATCCAGGGCTGGGGCGCGTCGAACCACCCGCACCCGTACTTCGCGTTCGTCCAGGACCTGTACACGTTCAACTACGTGATCGCGGCGAACTCCGGCGGCAAGGGCATGAACTTCCCGCTGAAGCAGACCACCTCGGCCGGTCCGATCGACCTCAAGGACGTGGTGGACAAGTCGGCGCAGGGCCTGAACGTCGACGAGCAGAAGAAGAACATCACCGCCGCGGCGATGGCGTTCAACGAATTGCTCCCGATCATCCCGCTCTGGGAGCGCTACGGTAACAACCCCGCGCTCGAGGGCACCCGGGTCGCGAAGTTCCCCGCCGACGACGACCCGATCCTGAAGAACGCGCCGTACGCGGACAACTTCGTGATCATGGGCATGTACGCCGGGAAGATCACGCCGGCTTAATTCGCTGGCGTACTGACCCCGAGGTTTGGTTGGGTCGGCCGGGTGATCGACGTACGCGAGATCGACCCGGCCGACCTTTCCTTGTTCGACGAATGGTACGACGCCTTCCGGGCCGGCGCGGTGGCCGGCCGGGAGGCGCCGCTGGTGGTGCCGCGGGAAGCACTCGGCACGTCGCTGCGCAATCCCAGTCCGTTGAATGCGCGGCTTGCGGTCGGCGCCTTCGAGGACGGGCGGGTCGTCGGCGCGATGCTGTTCGAGTACCGGCTGGAGGACAATCTCGACACGGTCGAGGTGGAGATCGACGTACCACCCGCGCAGCGCCGGCGGGGGATCGGTACCGCGCTGTGGCAATGGGCGATGACCCGCGCGGCGCAACTCGGACGGACGATCGTTCAGGCGGAGGTCGCCGTACCTGCTGATGGGTCGGCCGGTGCTGCGTTTGCCGAGCGGCTCGGCTTCGCGCTGGAGCATGTCGAGGAGCATCTCGTCGTACCGCTGCCGTACGACGACTCGTTGCTGCCGTCGGTGCCGGTCGACGGGTACACATTGACGTCGTGGGCGGGGCCTTGTCCGCCGGAGCATCGGCAGGCGTACGCCGATCTGCACACGGCGATGGATCTCGACGTACCGACCGGTGGCATGACCCGGGAGGTCGTGCCGTGGACCGTGGAGAAGCTGCAGGCGAGCGAGGCGCGGATCGACCGGAGCTACCTCGCGCTGGTGACGATGGCGCACACGCTGGACGGCGCACCGGCCGGGTACACGCTGATGTATCTGCCGCGTACGGATGCCGACCATGTGCAGCAGGACGACACGCTGGTGCTCCGCGCTCATCGCGGACACAACCTCGGGACGTTCCTGAAGCTGGCGAATCTGTCGCAGCTGGCGAAACACCGTACGACTCAGCGCTTCCTGCACACCTGGACGGCGTTGTCGAACGCGCCGATGCGGGTGGTCAATGCCCGGTTCGGCTTCCGAGCGGTCGAGGAGCATCGCGAACTCCAGCTGCGGATCCCGCGGCTGCGTCCGGGGGCGCGCGGGGTGATCCTGGACGAGCAGGACCGGGTCCTGCTGGTGCGATTCGAGTTCTCCAGCGGTCCGGTCTGGGCGACGCCGGGCGGCGGCCTGGAGGCGGGGGAGAGCCCGATCGACGGGCTGCGGCGGGAACTGGTCGAAGAGGTCGGCCTCACAGACTTCCCTCCGCCCGTCCAGGTCTGGCACCAAGAGGTCGTTGCCGACGGCCACGCTGCTGGTTACGAGGGCGTGCTGAACGACTTCTACCTGATCCGTACCGCGTCGTTCACCCCCGGCGGCACACTGTCGGCCGCCGAACTGGCAGCGGAGAACGTCCACGAGCTGCGCTGGTGGACCCTGGACGAACTGGATGCCGCCACTGACCGCTTCGCACCCCGCCAACTACCCGCACTGGTCCGCCGCCTACTGACCGAAGGCCCACCCAGCGTCCCGACCGCCGTGGGCCTCTGATCGAGGGGGAGTTGGCCTCCTGCGGGGGGAGCGGCGTAGGTTCGGAGACATGCGTGAATCCCAGCTCGGTGATCTGACCGTTTCCTGCCTCGGCCTCGGTTGTATGGGGATGTCCCAGTCGTACGGCGTGCGCGCCGACGACGACGAGTCGATCGCGACCCTGCACGCGGCGCTGGACGCCGGATGCACCTTCATCGACACCGCCGATGTGTACGGCGACGGTGAGAACGAACAGCTCGTCGGCCGCGCGATCGCCGGCCGCCGCGACGAGGTCGTGCTCGCGACGAAGTTCGGTTTCAAGAAGCCGGCGTCGGCCACGGCGCTACCGTCCGTCGTCGACGGTTCGCCGGAGTACGCCGCTCAGGCGCTGGACGCCTCGCTGCGCCGGCTCGGTGTCGATCACATCGACCTGTGGTACTTGCACCGCCGCGACCCGCAGGTGCCGATCGAGGAGACCGTGGGGGCGATGGCCGCCGCGGTTCAGGCCGGCAAGGTGCGGTACCTCGGTCTGTCCGAGGTCAACGGCGACACGGTGCGCGCGGCCCACGCGGTCCACCCGATCACCGCCGTACAGAGCGAGTGGTCGCTGTGGACGCGGGACCCGGAGACCGTCGTGCTGCCGACACTGCGTGAGCTCGGCATCGGGTTCGTGCCGTTCAGCCCGCTCGGGCGCGGGTTCCTGACCGGGCAGATCAAGTCCCCGGCCGACTTCCCCGAGGACGACATGCGGCGCGGGCTGCCGCGGTTCCAGGGCGAGAACTTCCAGCGCAACCTGGATCTGGTGGCCGCTGTCCAGTCGCTGGCCGCGGCGAAGGGCGTGACGCCGGGTCAGCTCGCGCTCGCATGGTTGCTTGCTCAGGGCAATGACGTTGCGCCGATCCCCGGGACGAAGCGGCGTCAGTACCTGGCCGAGAACCTGGCCGCCGTGGACATCACGCTGACGGCTGCCGAGCTGGCCGAGCTCGACGCGGCGTTCCCGCCCGAGGCGGTCGCGGGGCAGCGGTACCAGCAGGGCGGAATGGACCTGGTGGGCAAGTGATCGGCGTCACCGGCTCGACGGGCCAGCTCGGCTCCCGGATCGTCGCACGATTGACCGACGTACCACTGCGGCTGATCGTGCGGGACCCGGCGCGCGCCCCGTCGGTGCCGGGGGCCACCGTCGCGCAGGCGGCGTACGGAGAACACGCCGCGTTGCTGGCCGCGCTGGACGGGGTCGACGTACTGATGCTGCTCAGCGCGACCGAGTCCCCGGACCGCGTCGCACTGCACAAGGCCACCGTCGACGCGGCGGTCGCTGCCGGGGTGCAGCGGATCGTGTACACGTCGTTCGTCGGGGCGGCGCCCGATGCGACGTTCACGTTCGCGCGTGACCATTGGCACACGGAGCAGCACATTCGGTCGACCGGGGTCGATTTCACGTTCTTGCGGGACAACCTGTATCTGGATTTCGTGGTCGACTTCGCCGCCGACGGCGTGATCCGCGGGCCCGCGGGGGACGGGCGGGTCGCTGCGGTGTCCCGCGACGACGTGGCCGCGGTGGCGGCGCAGGTGCTTCGTGGCGGGCCGGAGTTTTCGGGGGCGACGTACGACCTGACCGGGCCGCATGCTTTTACTTTGGCCGAGGCGGCCTCCGTGCTCTCGTCCGCCCGGGGCCGGAAGGTGCGGTACGAGCCGGAGACGCTCGACGAGGCATACCGCTCGCGCGAGCCGTACGGTGCCCCCGCGTGGGAGGTCGCCGGCTGGGTCACGTCGTACGCCGCCATCGCCAGCGGTGAACTGTCGCACGTGTCGACCGCGGTGCGCGACATCACCGGCGTCGAACCGACCAGTCTCGAGGAGTATGTCCGGGCTCGGTGAGACACTGGTCAGGTGCCGCTCTACCGGGATCAGGCGATCGTGCTGCGCACCCAGAAGCTGGGTGAGGCGGACCGGATCGCCACGCTGCTGACCCGGACCAACGGAAAGGTCCGGGCCGTCGCCAAGGGCGTCCGGCGGACCTCTTCCCGCTTCGGTGCCCGGCTGGAGCCGTTCAGCTACGTCGACCTGCAGCTCGCCACCGGCCGCACCCTCGACGTCGTCACTCAGGCCGAATCGATCGCGGCGTACGGCGAAGGCATCGTCAACGACTACGCCCGATACACCACCGGCACCGTCCTGCTCGAAACCGCCGACCGCCTCGTCGTCGAGGAGAAGGAACCCGCCACCCAGCACCACCTTCTCCTGGCCGGCGCCCTCCGCGTCCTCTCCACCGGCGAACGCTCACCCGGCCTGGTCCTCGACTCGTTCCTGCTCCGCTCGCTGGCGATCTCCGGCTACGCCCCCTCCTTCGACGACTGCGCCCGCTGCGGCGAACCAGGCCCCCACCGAGCCTTCAACCCCGCCGCCGGCGGCATGGTCTGCACCTCCTGCCGCCCACCCGCCTCTGCCATGCCGTCCCCAGCCACCGTCACCCACCTGGCCGCCCTTCTCACCGGCGACTGGCCGACCGCCGTCCAGGCAGACGCAAGAACGCGCCGAGAATCCACGGGTTTGATCGCCGCCTTCTTCACCTACCACCAAGACAACCAACTCCGCTCCCTGCCCCACCTGGACCTCACCTCAGGAGCACCCTGATGCCCCCGAACCGCGCGGTGGACCGCCTCGACCCCGAGAAACGCCATCAGCTCGACAACCTGGTCGCCTCCTGGCGCATGGAGAACATGCCCCTCACCGACACCGAAATCGAGATCTTCGCCCGCTACCTCCTGGGCGAGATCACCGCCGAAGAGCGCCGCCGGCTCCTGGACGAACAGCTCTGATGCCGAAGTTCGAGAACTGGGGAGACTACTTCTGGCCTGATCAGATCGACGAGTGCAGGATCAACAAGCTCGGCATCCGCGACGCGGACCGGCTGGAGCGCGTTGAGCGCTCGCGTACTGCGGAGCGAGCGGTGGAGATCATCGCCGGCGACGTGGAGATCCCCAGGACATTCGATCTGGATCATCTGCGGGCGATCCACCGGCACTTGTTCCAGGACGTGTACGACTGGGCCGGAGACCTGCGGGTCACGGAGCTGGTTCGGCCGTCCCGCGATCCAGACGGGCCCGGGCACGAGTTCGTCAAACCGGACGACATCGAGCGTCTCGCGCCGGTGATCTTCTCCCAGCTCGGCGATCCGGCAGATCTCCGGAACCGCCCGACGCACGAGGTGGTTGACGTTCTTGCCAAGACGTACGCGGGCGTGAACGTGCTCCATCCGTTCGTCGAGGGCAACGGTCGGACGCAGCGCATCTTCCTGGACCACGTCGCGGAGGCCGCGGGCTACCGCATCGACTGGACCCGGATCGCCGACCGCCAGAACGAGGTCATGGCGGAGGCCTTCGACATCGGCCCGGAACCGATTCGCGAGGCCCTGGCCGAGTGCATAGAACCTGCTCCCGACACCGTGGCCCGGCAAGACACCCTGCACTCGCTACGTCTCACCAGCGAGGGCATGCCGGGCGCGGCCACAGCCCCGGCACGCGGCGCTACAGGCTCGAACGCCTCAGCCGGCTACCGCAGCTCCAACGCACGCAAGCGTGGCCCGGACGAACGCCACTGACCCGCCGACCCGCGCCCCCAACCCGACCAGCGCCCTTCTCGCGCTTGACCTCGTCCAACGCGGCTTGCTGCTCGGCGTACCGTCGGTTGTCCCATTCGATAAGGGGCTCTTCACGATCCAGGGTGTAGTCGGGGTCTGAATCCGCCGGTCTCCAGGAGTGATCGTGCGATGTAGTTGGTGAGGTTGCGGAATCCGAGAG